>NZ_JAUBRJ010000035.1:0-74836 GCF_036701805.1 Microcoleus sp. N3A4 | reverse complement strand
GCGGTGCTTACCTCACGCAAGCTACATAAGCACAATTAAGAGGGCTAAAGCTAGGGCTACGTACCTCACTTACTTGAGAACCGCTATATGTTAGAGATCGATCGCTAAAAGAAAGCCCTCTTCTTTCGGACTTCTCCCTTCTTCCTGACCTCCGTTACATCCGTTACATCCGTTACATCCGTTACATCCCGTACATTGCTCGTTGCCGAACTTCCTTCTTGCCAAAGTTCACAATACGTCCGCCAGGACTTTGCGGGTATGGCGCCAAGCTGCCATGCCCATCACCGAGACCAAAAAGCCCAAACTCAGCAACACGATCCGCAAGCCTAAGTCATCCGAGCCGACGGCTTTGCTGACAGCATCCGTCAGCGGCCCAGTAATCGCTAAAGGCAGGCTCAGAGCAATATTAATCGCATTGTTTTCCAATCCAAAGACTTTGCCCCGCATAGATTCTGGAGTTTTTTCTTGAATCAGAGCTTGCATCGGGCCGTTAATTAAGGAAGCACCAAAACCGAATAGAGCGCTCAATCCGAATCCCACCCACAACTGTCTGACAAAGGCAAACATTGCTAATACAAAACCCATCATCAAAAAACCGATTAACGGCAGAGGTTTGTGGTGGAGGCGATCGCCCCAGTGTCCCAAAAAAGCCGCGCCGAAGACCATTCCGATTCCCGCTGCAGCCAGCAAAAAGCCAAATTGAGTTTCTTTGAGACCTATTTTGCCTGAAAGCGCGATCGCCAACACCTGAAGCGCCGCAAACACAGAATACAAAATCGTCAACTGCACCATCGCGTTGCTGACAAGGCGATTGTGTTTCAAATACCGCAAACCTTCCTTGAGGTCTTGCCAAGGATGAATGTTTTTGCCGCTGCTGCCGGCACGAGTTTCTTTGATCTGCATGGCATAGATCAAACCTGCGGATATCAGGTACAACCCGCCCAGCAAAAACTCTTGAGAAGCTGCTCCGAAGCTGTGTTTTACCCAACTAAACAGCGGTTCGCCGATCGTCATACCGACAATAATGCCGCCCATTGTGGACGAGGCGAACAGCGCATTTGCCGACATCAGTCCCTCTCGCCCCACCGCCAGGGGGATTGCCGCCTGCTCAGCCGGAGCAAAAAATTGCGTTACGGTAGAGATCAAAAACGTCATCGCCAACAAAACGGCAAAAGCTTTGGGCAAAAACGGCAAAGCTATAATCAGCACGGCTCGAATCACGTTGCAGCCGATCAGCATTTGCTTTTTGGAAAAGCGGTCTACGACGATACCGGCCGCCGAACCAAATACGATCGCCGGCAGCGTGTAGGCGATCATCACCGCTGACAGCATAGAATTTCCCGAATGCTGCCAAGAAACAGGCCAGGGTAGGTAGTCGCCTGTTTTCAGCAGAATAATCAGCAATACGTAAAAGATTTTATCGGCCACTTGGGCCAACAACTGGCCTGTCCACAAGGCGAGGAAGGGGCGATTTCTCAGTAGGGCATCAAGCCCGCTGCGGTCAGGGGGAGGGCTGGCTGGGTGCATAAGAATAGTTTAACTGACCGCCTCTGGCAATTATAGTTTTCAGCAATAGGTGCAAATCTCACATAGCAAAGCGGAAACCCGGAAAACTCCTGTCTCCTGCGTTCTTTTTCTGTTTTAGCAGATGGCGGGGGACGGCTGCACTCTTCTTCACTCTACCGCGATCGGCCAGAGTCCAGAGCCCGCGCCCCCGGAAAATCTGAGAATATTGTTAAAGGTTGGCGTGAATTTCGTCGCGAGTACAACATAGGGTAATATATTTGACAAAATACTTGCTGTTGGCAGTGATATTAAAAGATGTCACGCCGATTAAGTAATATAACGAAAGTAGTAATGTTAGGAGTGAGAAACTTGAAAAAGGTTGAAGCTATTATTCGCCCCTTTAAACTAGACGAAGTGAAAATCGCGCTCGTCAATGCTGGCATTGTGGGGATGACTGTTTCTGAAGTTAGAGGTTTTGGGCGTCAGAAGGGCATGACTGAACGCTATCGCGGTTCTGAGTACACCGTTGAGTTCTTGCAAAAGCTCAAGGTCGAGATTGTTGTGGAAAACGATCAGGTTGACATGGTGGTTGATAAAATTATTGCTGCTTCCCGCACGGGCGAGATTGGCGACGGCAAGATTTTCATCTCTCCTGTAGAACAAATTATTCGGATTCGGACTGGGGAAAAAAACCAGGAAGCAATCTAAGATACTGGGGAATAGGGAATGGGGCATTGGGCATTGGGCATTGGGCATTGGGCATGGGGCATTGATCTGCCTACTAACTAATGACTACTGACTAATGACTTCTTCCCTCTTTCTTCGGAATTTACTTGACAATTGTCTCGATTTGTGGTATTAAAGCCTGGAATGCTCTGCCGCGGTGGGAGTGCGATCGCTTGATCTCTGGTGTCATTTCTGCAAAAGTCTGTTGCTGTGCGGGCACGTAGAAAATCGGGTCATACCCGAAACCTCCCGTACCGCGTGGAGTTTGCAGGATTTCGCCGCGGCAAATTCCTTCTACTTGCACGGCAATTGTACCGTCAGGACGGGCGATCGCGATCGCGCCAACAAATTGTGCTTGTCGGTTTTGTTCGCTTCCCAATTCTTTGAGAAGTCGATCGATCCTGTCAGCATCGGTTTTCCCGTAGCGCCCCGAGTAAATCCCAGGTCTACCGTCGAGTGCATCTACCATTAAACCTGAATCATCGGCGATCGACCATTGGCCGGTTGCTTTTGCCACTTCAGACGCCTTCAAGCAAGCATTAGCAATAAAAGTTTCGCCTGTTTCCTCGATTTCCAACTCTTCCGGTTTAAGCTGCAATTCCCATCCCAAATCCTGAAGATAAACTTGCATTTCCTTGAGTTTACCCTGATTGCCCGTAGCTAAAACTAGCAATTTGCGATTAGTCATTATTTCTCTTAAAACTTACCCATTGATATTAACAAAAGATTAAGAAAATGGTTGCAATAAAATTCCCAAAATCTTATCAACCTCTTTAATATAGTATTCTGTCGGATCGATATAGAGAGTAGTTGCCTCTAAAATCAAGAACTTCCAGTTAGTGCCAGTCGTCACTGAACCGTAAATGCGATCGACCTCACTGTCTTGGTTTTGATTGAAACATTGAGCCGCTACCATTGCCGCCGCGCATTGCCCCAACCCGCCAATAATATCTTCTTTTTTCGCTTCAAAGATAGTCACAACTGGAGCGCTGATAAACAATTGTTCTTGAGAACCGCTAATAATATAATCGCAAAATCCTTGCAATCCCCTTGCTGGATCGACAGTAAAATCCTTACCTGAAAACAGCGAAACTCGCTTGTTTAACAGCCGCCTAACTTCTGCCAAAATCGGAGCAATTAAAAATTCCGATCGAGCCTTCTCAGTGGAAATAGAAATTGCTAAAGGCACGTAATCGTTTAAAATAGTTGTTAAGATTTCTGACGGTACAACAGGGGATGTAGCGGCAAATAAATCGCGGCTTTCATCCAAAGTTAAACCAAAATCTTTTTTGACTTTCGCAAGGCTGAAATCGCTGTATGCCATTTGCTTTTATCCTAAAATTAACCAGATACCAAATCCGGGTTAGCCATCCCCATTATGAGGGGTAGGGTGCGTCGCTCGTTTAATCTTGGCGGGCGGGCGAGAATTATTCGTGGCGACGCACCCTACTTTCATGCTCATCATAAAGGGGGTAAGCAACCCGGATTTGATATGATATAGCAATAGTATTTCCTTGGTGAGTAAGATTTTTTTTTCCGAACCGCGAAGACGCGAAGGACGCGAAGAAAGAGAAAAGAAGAGAAGAGAAAGAGTTCACCATTGATGGGAGGATTGCTACGGCAATACGATTTCATTTATGAACAAGATTTTTTTAACCGCAGATGGCGCAGATGGCGCAGAGAAAGAGAGGTGTGATATTAAGTCATCCGCGTTCATCTGCGTTTATCTGCGGTTAAAAAATCAAATTAATTTTGCGCCCAATCCTTCGCCCAATTTAAGTTTTGCATCACTTCTTTCAATGTCGCCGCTTCCGAATACAGCCGCAGCACTGGTTCGGTTCCGCTAAACCGAATTAACAGCCAACTTCCGTCGGCTAAACGGAATTTATATCCGTCAACTTTGTTGCAATCTACAACTGCTTTGCCGGCGATTTCAGTTAAGGGTTGATTTTGCAGCAGCGACAGCAAGCGCGACCTTTCTTCCATGTTTGCTAAGTGCAAGTCGATTCTGTCATAAGCTGAAGTAAAGCTGGTTTCTTGTTGCAGTCGGCTGTAAATTTCGCTTAAGTCTTCCCCGGATTTGACAACTGCTTCTAACAAGTACAGCGCTGACAGTAAAGCATCTCGTTCGGGAATGTGCGTACCGTAGCCAATTCCTCCCGATTCTTCGCCGCCGACTAAGACTTGGGTGGTTAACATTCGATCGGCTATATACTTGTAACCGATCGGCGTTTCAAATAAAGGCAAGTCGTACAGCTTGGCAATTTTGGGAATTATGTCTGAACCGCTGACTGTTTTGATGACTTCCCCGGTCAAGCCGCGCCGTTTTGCTAAATGTTCGATTAATATGGGAACTAGGATTTGTGAACTGAGAAAGTTGCCGCTAGAGTCAACGGCTGCAATTCGATCGCTATCTCCGTCAAATACAAATCCGATCGACAAACCAGAACTTTTTCGCTGGTGAGTTCGCATCACGCGGAATAACTGCGACAGGTAGCGCGGCAAAGGTTCGGGTGCACCGCCGCCGAACAGCGGATCTCGATCGCTGTTGACTTCCTGCACTGTTTCTTCTAAAATTTGAGCTAATCCTCCTGCTGCGGCACCGTGCATTACATCTACAAATACTGTAATTTTGCCGCTGGCGATCGCTTCTTTAATCGCCTCAATATCTACCATTTCCCGCAAGGTTTTGCAGTAAGCCGGCCAAGGATTGAAATTCTCCAATTTCCCGGGAGTTGCTGAAAGTGCTGCCGGATTGTCGAGTTTTTCTTCTATATGTTGAGTAACTTCGGGCGAAACTGAACCGCCAAATCCGCCCTTGACTTTTAACCCTAAATATGCACCTGGATTGTGGCTGGCTGTCAGGACGATCGCGCCCAAAGCATTTAATTGTTTGGCAGCTAAACTGAAAGCCGGAGTAGGGGCATAGGATTCGCTCAAGAGCACGTCAAATCCTGCGTTTTGGACGGCAACAGCCGCTGTTTTGGCAAATTCTTCAGCCAGAAACCGGCGGTCGTGACCGACAATTACGGTACCGCTGCTGCCATCGCTGCCACCAGTTTGTGCGAGAACTTGTGCAGCTAGGGGAGCTACTAACGCCACGCGATCGAATGTAAAATCGTCAGCAATGATGCCGCGCCAGCCATCTGTACCGAATTTAATAGGATTCATTAGTCACAAGCCATGAGTCACCCGTCTATTTTATGGGTTTATCAGTCGATCGTCATCCGATTTTAGATTTTAGATTTTAGATTTTAGATTTTGGAATCGCTGCCACAGCCTTTACTGTGGCTGTTGACTGTTGACTGCTGACTGTTAGTTGTCATTAGCCTTGCTTGATAGATGATGTTGGGCGGAGTGAAACGGAGGGTTCGTCCCTCAACCCAACCTACTAATTACTGTTAACTGCCAACTGTCAACTGTCAACTGTCAACGGTCAACTGACTAAAAGAATGCCGGTTGGTGGCGGATCAAATTCAGGAATTCTTCGCGAGTTTTCTGTTCCTCTTGAAACACGCCCAACATGGCACTCGTAACCGTCCAAGCACCGGGTTTTTGCACGCCCCGCATCGTCATGCACATATGGCTGGCTTCCATTACTACAGCCACTCCCTTCGGTTCCAATATTGTCTGAACTGCTTCGGCAATTTGGCGCGTCAAACGTTCCTGCACCTGCAATCGACGGCTGTACATTTCGGCAATTCGGGCTAATTTGCTCAGTCCCACTACTTTTTGGTTGGGAATGTAAGCAATGTGAACTCGGCCCATAAACGGCAGCATATGGTGTTCGCACATACTGAATACGCTGATGTCTCGCACCAGTACCATTTCGTTGTGACCTTCGTCAAAAATAGCGCCGTTGAGGAGTTCTTCGAGGGATTGACTGTAGCCGCTGGTGAGAAACTGCATTGCTTCTGCTACCCGCTTCGGGGTTTTGAGCAATCCTTCGCGTTCGGGGTCTTCTCCTATTCCGAGCAGCATGGTCCGAACGGCCTCCATCATTTCTTCCTGACCTACTTCTGAGGGTACGGGGACGCTGGATTCTTGACCGTTCGAGGAATTGCGATCTGGTCGAGTGGTGATGCGCGGGGTGTTGTTGTCTGCGGTTTCTGAAAGTTTCATGCTGTCAGTCGAGGTTGAGTTCGAGCCATTGGAATCGTTGGAAGATGCAATTGTCATAAGAAGTTGGTGTGAGGGTGAATCGATTTTCGATTTTCGATTTTCGATTTTCGATTGGGAGATATATAGCGGTTCTCAGATAAATGAGGTATACAGAAACCCTGTATTGTCAAGCTTTCCAGGTCAAAATTCGTACCTCACCTGTTTGAGAAAGGCTATAGCTAGAGATTCAAAGATTGTTAAATTCGAGAAAAATCCAGCAGTCTAAAATCTCAAGTTCACAAAACTCCTGCGTTGGACATGATGGTGATTTCTTCAATTACTGCACTTGGTGGCAACTGAACTGCGTGCAGAATTGATTGGGCGACGATTTCTGGGGTTAACATGGCGGTGCGATCGAAGTCGGATTGCACGGTGTTTGTGTCCCACATGGGAGTGTTGACAGAACCCGGACAGATTGCTGTTACGCGAATTCCGCGAGCCCGTTCTTCGGCGGCTAAGGTTTTAGACAAAGCCATGAGACCGAATTTGCTGACGGAGTAGGCTCCCCAATTGGGGAAGGTTTGGTTGCCGGCGATCGAGGAAACGTTGATAATGATTCCCGATCCGCGATCGCGCATGGAGGGCAAAACTCCTAGAATGCACTGCCAAACGCTAGTAAGATTGAGGTCTAGAACGCTCTGCCAGTCGGCTAGCGGCGTTTCCGTCAAGGAGCCGGTGTAGCCCATGCCAGCGCTGTTGACCAGGATATCTACGGAACCGAATTGAGCTGCGATCGCGCTGATGCTGCTTTGCACTTGCTCAATTTTTGCCAAGTCTAAGGGATAAGCTTCTGCTTTCACTCCGACTTCTCGGGCTGCGGCGGCAACGGCTTCTAAGTTTTCTGACTCTCGGCTAACTAAGGCCAGATTTATGCCCTCGGCGGCGAACGCTAGAGCCGTCGCTTTGCCAATACCGCTGCTGGCTCCGGTAATCAGAGCCTGCTTTGTTGTTGGATGGTTCATTCAGTGTCCTAATACTTTCGCTCGGCAACTCCCTAAAGCGTTGCAGCCTTCTTCGACAAATTAGACAACTGTCTGCTGCGGGAGCTCGCAGTTAATTATGAGATCGACATTAAGAACTGTTAAGCTGGTGTCACCTGAGAAATTATAACACTGCTGACAGATCCGCAGAATAGTGAGTTATCAGTTATGAGTTTGAAGTTAAGAGATTTTTCACTCATAAGTGATAACTGTGAATCGATCGGCTCAAGCAGAAATTTCTGTGAATACACCGATGTCGCGAAACTTTTGATACCGCATCTGGCGCCGCTGCTGACCCGTAAGCTGTGTCAGTTCTGCTAAGTTTTCCAACAAAGCTTGTTTGAGTATGGATGCAGCTTTGAGGGGATTCGAGTGAGCGCCGCCGACCGGCTCGGGCACTATTTGATCGAGAACGCCGAGGTTTTTCAAATCCCAGGAAGTAATTTTGAGGGCTTCTGCGGCCAAGTTAGCTTTGCCAGAGTCTTTCCAGAGGATGGCCGCACAAGCTTCGGGGGTGGCGACGGTGTAGACGGAATGTTCCAGCATCAACAGCCGCTCGCCGACGCCGATGCCCAAGGCGCCGCCGGAACCGCCTTCTCCGATGACGGTGCAAATAATGGGAACGTCGAGGCGAAACATTTCTCGCAGGTTGCAGGCGATCGCCTCTCCCTGTCCTAGCTGTTCTGCTTCTAAGCCCGCCCAAGCTCCCGGAGTGTCGATAAAAGTGAAAATTGGCATTCCGAAGCGATCGGCGTGTTCCATCAACCGCAGGGCTTTGCGGTATCCGCCGGGAGCCGCCATGCCGAAGTTGCGGGCGATATTGTCTTTAGTGTCGCGCCCTTTTTGATGGCCGATGATGACTGTGGGACGCCCGTCTATGCGGGCAATTCCGCCGACGAGGGCCGGGTCGTCTCCGCCGCGCCGATCGCCGTGAAGCTCGATCCACTCGTCGCTAATTGCCTGAATGTAATCGAGGGTACTGGGGCGGCGCGGGTGACGGGCGAGTTGCAGGCGCTGCATGGGGGACAAGCTGCTGAAAATCTCTTGTCGCAGTTGGGCGGAACGCGCTTCGAGTTTGCGAATTTCGTCGGTGACATCGACGCTGTTTTCTTGGGCGAGTTCGCGGATCTGGTGAATTCGGGTTTCGAGTTCGGCCAGGGGCTTTTCAAAATCTAAGAGTAGTGGTTTGCGGTCTGGGTTTGCCACGCTGATAATTTCTATAGGGTTTTAAGGTTTTGTCGATCGACTATTTCCAGATCCTACCCTGTCAGGTGATGCTGAAAAAGAGGGGAAATTTGGAAATTTGGAAGTTTTGAATTATCCTTTGCTTAGTAATCTTGTTGAAAACCAGAGGTTTGAGCCTCGTTTTTTGCTACACTATTTTTGCTTGCTTCTGAGTTTTACGCGCATACTTCCCCGCGCCCCTAGACCCCCACAGCCACAAAAAACCTAACCCTGCTGAACTGTTCCCAAGTCCAAAAAGTGACACCAGCGCGATCGAACTTACCCCTTCGGAAGCTTTAACAGCCCTGTCTGTATTAGCTGTTGTCGCCGACAATCAAATATCAGAAGCAGAAAGACAAACTCTTGCAGCCAATCACATCCGCTTGTTCGTAACTACAAACAACTTTTATGCTGGTCGTGCGATCGGACATAATGTTAACTGTTAACTGTTAACTGTCTAAAAAAAGTTACTGGTTATTATCAGAAAAACTTTCCTCAATAACCAATAACTGCAACAAATCACATCAAAATGACATTAAAGGTCGGAAACCGTGTTTAACTGAAATCTCGCCGATTTGCTCCATCTTTTCCACAGTAATTTGATTCCGTCCCCAAGAAAAATTGGTATACAATTTTTCAAATTCCAGCAGCATAGATTCAGCAAAACAGGCAAACAACTGTCGGCCCGGTACATCCATATTCACAATCTTCATAATTTTCCACTCAATATCGAGGGAATGCTCCACAATGCCGCCATTGAGTACGTAAATTTCGGGATGCTGAACCTGAGTTGCCAGATTTTTCGGATAGCCACCGTCAATCAATAAACAGGGTTGCTTCAATGTCTTAGGGTCAATTTCTACTCCCTTTGGCATACTGGCTACCCACACTACAATATCCGCTTGGGGCAGGGCTTCTTCCAAATCCATGATTTTGCCTCGCCCCAATTCCGATTGCAAATCTTGCAATCGTTCTTTGTCGCGGGCAATCAGCAACAATTCTGCTACATTTGTTTTAAGATTGAGCCAGCGACACACAGCACTACCAATATCGCCAGTAGCACCGCAAACGGCTACAGTGGCTTTTGAAAGTTCTATCCCCAATTTGGGGGCTGCTTCTTCTACTTGGCGGCAGAGGATGTAAGCCGTGTGAGTGTTGCCAGTGGTGAAGCGTTCAAACTCCAACTTGAGATTGCGAATTTGCTTAATTTGCTGCAAGTTGAAAGTCTCAAAAATGATCGAAGAAAAGCCGCCTAAAGCAGTGATGTTAATCCCGTTTTTTTGAGCGTGTGCCATCGCATTAAGGATTTTGCGAGTGGCTGCTTTAATCCGGCGAGTGGCTAGCATTTCTGGCAGAAAACAGGACTCCACATAGCGGCCTTCTATTTTTTGTCCAGTGATGCTTGTTACCGTGATCTGATCAACTATTTGGGGCGGTGCGCTGCACCAAAAATCGAGACCTTGATCGGCATATTCTGGATAGCCCAGCTCGTTAGCTACTGATTGGGCGTGTTCTAAGCTGGTTAAGTGACCGATTAGACCAAACATTAAGTTGTCAAATGAAGGAAGATTGAAGATGGAAGATTGAAGGTGGAAGATTGAAGATGGGAAAGTTAAAAATTTATATTTTAAAATGAGGTATCCCATTTTTATTTTTTAAATTTTATTTTTTTTCCCATTCCTTATTTCCAAATTAGCTAGGCTGCGAGGCCTTGTGCTGACATCCGCATGATGTCGCGGTTGTTAAAGCCAATGTTACCTAGGGCTTCGCCGTAGGCAATCATAAAGTCTTCGATTAAAGCGTCTTTTTCCATTCCCAAGACGCGGGCATCGTCTGCGACAGCGTTTAGCAGCTTCCAGATGATGGGCAGGTTTTGGCGGTTCGCGGCTTCGAGTTCGGTTTTGGATTCCTCAAAGTGAGCTTGCAGCCAGACTTCCCCAAAGTTGAGGTGGCTGTATTCTTCTTTGACGACGCCTTCGGTGATTTTGCGGGCAAAGTCATCGGCGACGGGGATGTAGATGTTGTAAGCTGCGATCGCAAAACACTCGATAATTAGCGATTGAATCAGCAAGCAAGTTACAATCTGACCTTGGGCCGCGGCCGTTTGGAAGTTTCTGTGCAGTTCCGAAAAGAACTGCTTGGCAAATGCCATGTCCGGCGTGACTTTAAGATTCCGGCCACAAGCTTGGAAGCCTTTCATGTGGCGGTTCTCCATCTTGGACAAGCCAACTAACTCTGCTTTTTTATCAGCCAACAGTTCGGCCAGTGTCAGGTAATTGTCGTGAGCTTCTTGTTCGCCTTCAATCACAATGGCGTTGATGCGGCTGTAAGCATCTTTGTAAGTTTCGGTTTGAAAGTCAATTGTTGGGCTGGCCTCAAGCTGGGGCATAGATATGTAGTCTCCTTATATAAGCTTGTGGGATGTTTGGAAACCCCTTTAAAATTAGGGGTCAGTGACTGTACACTTTACCTATTTTGAACGCACCCCATCTAAATCAGAGATTATAGCTGAGGATTCTTTCGACAAAGAACTTTTCTTTGACGCTCCGGGAAAAACTGGCGTCCTCAGCGTGTTTGCCGGACTTTTGCCGTCGAACACTCCAGAAAGACTATCGCTAGAATGCTATCTATTTACTAATTACTTGAATTAGTCGTTAGTCGATCTTTTGCCCGGAAATAGATGATAGAAATACGGTCTATGTCTCCACCTTTAAGGGTTTTACAGTACCAACTCTATCCATAACATTATATCCTAACTACAACTTCCTCCCCTGGTACTCCTTCTTTCCCTCTACGACATATTATGTTGTTGTATGGGAATCTGGGAGGCGATGGGTTGGAGAACCTCACAGGCTTATTATTTTAGGTTAATTCACAAATTTATGGGTAAATCCTTTGACAGGTCTCAAGCGCTGGAATTGCTGAGTTTTATTTTGTTGCTGGCGGGGGCTGGGCTGGTGCTGCTGCCGCTGGCTGCTGTATTTGTGGTTTCGCTGTCACCATCTGGTGTTGGTGTCAAGACCACAGGCCTGACTTTTGCGAATTATCAGGAGGCTTGGCGGCGAGGCAATTTTTTGTTGGCATTCCTTAATTCTACTCTAGTGGCGATCGCAGTGACGGGTTTTCAGGTTGTAACTTCTGCTTTGGCCGGTTACGCCTTGGCCAGGCTGAAGTTTCGGGGGCGGCAGGCTCTAGTTTTGGGGGTTTTGGCGACATTGGTAATTCCGTTTCAGCTTTTGGTGATTCCAATTTTCTTGGTTTTGAAGTGGGGCCATCTGCTGAATACTTACGGGGCGCTGATTTTGCCGACGGCGGCTAACGGTTTTGGGATATTTCTGCTGCGCCAGTATTTTATGACTGTTCCGGTGGAGTTGGAGGAGGCGGCAATGCTGGATGGGGCTAACCGCTGGCAGGTTTTGTGGCAGGTGATGTTGCCTTTGGCCCGCCCTGCTTTGGTGACGCTGTTTTTGTTTACCTTTATCGGGGAGTGGAACGATTTGTTTAAGCCGCTGGTGTTTACGACGCGGCCGGAGTTGCGGACTGTGCAGTTGGTTTTGGCCGAGTTTCAGGAACAGTTTACTAGCAGTTGGCAGTTGTTGATGGCGGCGGTGGTGATTGGGAGTTTGCCGGTGGTGTTGCTGTTTTTGGTCGGTCAGCGGCAGTTTATTCGGGGGATTGCAGCGACGGGGATTAAGAATTGAGGTGGAGATGCTTGTCAATTAAGTTTTTAGTCATATGTTGAACCATTCTCAAGAACAGGCAAGATGCCTGTTCCACAAATACTAAATATTCTTGTGGAACAGGCATCTTGCCTGTTGCTGACATTGGTGCCAGATGTGAGTTTGCAGTGAAGGAGGAGATTGAACTCGCTACTATACAAACGAAGTCCACTTTCAGCGGACTAACAGATAATGGTGATATCAAAGCTGTATTATGTGAATCTATGCAAAAACTCGGTTTGTTTTTATTTATTGTATCTTTTTTGCCTTGGGTGGCAATCTTGTTTGTTGTACCGTTCCTGCCGCTGGAAATTACCCAAAAAACTACTTTATCTGTCGTTCTGGCTGTTGTGGCCGAGGTTTGTTTTTGGCTGAGTGTGGTTATGTTGGGGAAAGAAGTAGTTACCAAATATCGGCGTTATTTGCATCCCCGCTATCTTTGGAAAAAAATCAGAAATTTTTACCGCAGATGAACAGGGTTCGACGCAGATAATGAGCCTGGATGTTGGCGTTTATCTGCGGTCAGGGTTGAGCTATTCGCTGAAAATTTGCAAGCGAATAGAGCGTTCTCCATCTCCGAAATCCACTTCAATCTTTTCTCCCGAAAGACTGTCCAAGCATCCCAAAAGCAACCGCAAATTGGGTGTACTTGCTCCTGTATCCACGTACAATCTATCTGCCAAACTGCCTAAACGCTTCCAAATCGTGTATAGCTTGACTACTGTTTGTTCTAGCTGTGCGGCTTGTTTTACAACGTCGGCTGTCGTTCCCAAACAGCCGACTCGCAAAGATTCTTCTAAGGCCATTTCCATGTCGAGGTGGGACTGATTGAGAGCTTGCACTTGGGCGGCTGCGTCGAGATATTTTGATAAGTTCTTGGCGTCGGAAGTTAGCTGTTTGACAGTATCTACGTCGGGATTTTCTGCTACTTCTTTTTGAATTTCGCTTTGGTGAGATGGGGAGAGTTTCTCCATTTCTTTGACTAAAGGAGCGAGGTAGCGGGAAGGTAAAGAACCGCTAGATGCTTTTTCTTTGACTTCTTCTGGCAATAAATCTGAGTTCATTGCCATCCATTCGTCGGAGAGTTGTTTGACTTCGCGGCGGGTGATGCGATCGCCCTTTGATGCCGCATCTGTTACCATTAGCTGTACTTCGGGAGATGCTTTGGCGGTTTCGACGAAGGCTCTTTTGCTGAAGTTTCTAATGGAATCTGGGTCTAAATCTCCTTGCTGGATCAGAGTATCGGCACTATTAGCTAATTCTATCAAAGAATAGGCTTGACTTTTGCCAATTTCTCTTTCTTTGAGCCAGTTCAAAAAGCCTGTACCGCGTCCTTCGCCGCCTTTTTTTTCTCTGTCTCTAACTGTTCGGAGAATGCGTCCCCGCCAAATGTCGGTTTGCAAGTCGAAGCGATCGCACACTTTCCAGGCATTGTCAACTTGATTTTCAAAGTCAAATTCTGGTATTTGTTCGTCTTCGGGGTCTGGCAATTGGAAATTGATATCGGTAAAGCCGTTGAGGGCTTCTGCAAGTTCTGCGGGATTTAGGGGGACTTCAGCCATTAGGAAAAAAGTGTGTAGAGCAACAGCAGGTTTAATTGAGAATTTGCACAAATTAACATTTGATACGCTACCTGTAGTAGGAAGGGGGGCAAGGATCACCCTACTAATAGAGTTTTTGTGCAATTCATATCATTATTGCACGATGGGGGGCGATCAGCGAAAAGATATTCAAAAAGACTCCGGGTACGCCCCGGATGGGACTTGATGCGAGTGCTGGCTGTGGGGGGATTGAGTTAATGACTTTCGCGACTAAACGAGAGCAGTTTATGTTTGTTCTCTGAGTAATTGTTCCTTCAATTCCTGACATTCTTTGGCTAGCGGGATTCCTAATTCTGTGGCGATGGATAAGGCGCGATCACAATAATCATTAGCCCTTGCAACACGACCTAATGTGTTGTAGTTAGTAAGACTAAGGCTATAGTAGACACGAGCTTGTAAATAATGAAAATCAGTGTCTTGCAGCAACTTTTCTAATTTTTCCAAGGCTTCATATGAACCTCTACCTTGCTGGTAATCCCATTCGGCAATTTTGCTCAAAACCGTAACTACAACCAAAGTTTCGTCTTCATCAATCAAGTTATTTTCTGCCTGTTTATAATATTGGCTAGCTTTTTTCTCATTTCCAATGCGACTGTAGCAAATAGCAAGCTCCAGGTAAGCCCAAGTTTTACAGCTTTTGTCGTCGGCACTTTCGGCTAACTTTAAGGCTTTCATGCCAAAAAATTCAGCTAAGGGATGCAATGACAGCGACATTAAGTTGAAGCACTGAGCAATGCTATAAATTATCCTAAATTGTTTAATGTTATTACTTCTAGTGTCTTGAGGAGTATTTTTTTGTAATACATTTTCGATTCGAGGTAGTAATTTGGGTATATCGAATAACAGCTTAAAAAATTTACGAGCTTCTTCTGATACTGTCATCCCAATTCCTTGAAAAGCAGCAACTACAAAACAATTAACTGCTCTTCCTGGTTTGTTTGCATCTATATAAGCTCTTCCAAGTTCGTATACAGCTAAAGCTTTTAGCTTAGTTAGGTTAGAATCATTAGCAGTTTTAATAGCTTTTTCACATTCATTTAAAGATACTTGAAATTTACCAATTAATCTATTTGCTCTACCAGAAATTGAATAAGCTGCTACTTTTCCAAAAATAATTTCCTCGTTATTGGGTTCGTCTAATTTACCTAACCTTTCAGTAATTTCTATAATTTCTTGGCTGACTTTTAAAGCTTTATAGTTTTTTCCTATATCTGAATAACAGACACCTATAGGAATGAGCATTAGTAACTTCGACCGTTCTGGCAACTTTTCAACAATATTTTCGCCCATTTTTAAAATACGAGTTGTATAGTTCCAAATATTGACTGAGCATCTTAAATTATCCAGATTGTCCTTGTTATCTCCTAAATTGGCTCCTAAAATTTTATCTAAAAGAGTTTTACAACAATAATTAAAGTCTTGAATTTCATAAAAGTGTTTAAAGGCTTCAAAGGCAGCTTTTACTTGATGTTTATCCTCAGTATCAATAGCAATGCCAAAATAAAACTCCGCTACTTTGCGATTCACTATCTCCCATTCATCAGTTAATTCTAACCTCGCTCGCGCTAATGCTTGAATTGCTGGGTGCAGGTAGTATTCTTTGTTACTAAACTCCACTAAAGAGCGATCTTTTAGGGATATTACTGCCTGTGTTTGTTGTTGTTCCTTGGGTAGATCCCACAACAAACACAATAGTCCTTCAATCGGAATACTCGGTACATCTTGATAGCGATAGCATGCTAAACGGCAGAGCAGTCGGTAGGCTTCCGGGTAAATTTTTTCAAGACGGTTTAACTGCTCCTCGATTAGATTTTCAATACGAGTCTCAACTAATAAATTATCATCAGTTTTATGCTGCTGCCAATAATCGGCTACATTATCGTATCTTTTAATTGGATCGCAGAGTATCGTCATCGCGAGGGCATTACCTCCGTAAGCTTTGTGAATTGCATTAAGAGTTACAGTATCCGTTTGAATGTTTCGGCTACAAAAAAACTGCTCCCATGCCTCCTCATCTAAGCCCTTTAGTGGCAATCGCTCAAAAGTGACACCAGACTCTTCAAGGAATTCTCGACTGGTAATAAGGGTAACTGACTGTACAGAGGCATCAGATAAAACTCCTAAAAGCTCTAGATAGTCGCGGTGAGGTTCGATAAACTTGCCATGCTTATCAAGTGCAGGTTCAAGGTTATCAATCAGTATGCCCAACTTTCCTATTTGGAGTTGTCGTTTTAGCTGCTGTAGTTTACCCCTAAAGTTTTGACTCGGCTCTTCAAGTTCCCGCAGCAATTCATCAATCGCGTCTCCGGCAGGGTTAATATAGGAAGTTGCTGTTGCCATCCTGAGTTTTAGATATTTTAATTTGCGAAACTTGAAGAAACATTCAGCTAAGGTGGTTTTACCAATACCACCTATCCCTTGAATAACAATAACTTTAGCCCCTCGATTAACACGCTGGTTTAGGTCTTCAATATCCTTTTCTCGACCTACCCAAGGAGCGTCATAGGCATAAAAACCTTGTGGGAAAGTAGAATCTTCGGGCGAAGAATCGCTATCTGAGTGAATTGGTTTAAGAATTTCTCGTTTGTCTATCCCAAGAGCTTCACAGATTTTTTCAAAGCTCGATATAGAAACAGATTTACCGTTGATGAAGTTGCTGAGGGTGGATAAGGCTATTTCTAGATTTGCTGCTAACTCTCCCTGAGTCAGGAACCCATTCCGTTCAATAGCTGATATGACTTGTTGCTTGCGGTCTGGATCAATTTTAACAGATCGTGCCATAGCTTATCTGGGAAAAGTGAATTATATCAATAATACCAGTCACATCCAGATAATTACGGATATTTTGCTAAACCGATGAGAATTTATGGCGTAAGTCAGTCACGAACTCAGTTATCAAGTCAATTATTCCTCAGTTTTGACCTCAGTAAGTCATTTTATAAGATGAGGCTGTACTTCACAGGACTCACAATTTTATGTCTCAAGCACACATTATCTACACCAACCTGTCTGAAACACCAAGTCTACCCCAAGCACCTATCTATACAGGTGAGCTAACTATTTCAGTACCGAACAATATTCCAGCAACTCTACCACCGCAATATTGGGGAACTGAGGGAACTATCTTAGCGATCGCAATCCTGATCCGCTCAATTGCCCTACTACTTCACGTGCTAAAGTCAGGTCCTAAGAAGTAGTACCCGTGATCTGGGAAAGAACGTCGCATCTCCTACTTATGGATGCGACTTTCAGACAGAACTGACATACTCCGAGGGCTAGAAACCGGGTTTTTTAGCGAATCTATCGACCAAAACGAAGTCTTCTCGTAAAAAACCCGGTTTCTGACCACCCGTGCGTAAATCCTAAGCTACTCACTCAGAATGACAGCGCAGCTTACCGTCCAGATTTTCTCGGCGGTGTACCATCAGCCCGCCTCCGACGGATCAGTACGCTCATCACCTGCTTCGGATTAGCTGCACGTTGTACGGGGCTCCAATCGCCGACTTCGGCAAATCCCAGCCGGTACAAAGTGAGTATGGTTTCCCTGACACCCTTGGGCGAACCGACAACCGTTAACAGCACCACTTCCTGTTCGCATACTGCTGCTGAGTCGTCATTTGGGCGATCAAATTTGTTGTCGTCAGGCACGAATTCCTGTGACATATTATGTTCTCCTGGTTTTGGGTTTTCTAGGAAAACCCAAAAACCTAGCCGCCCCGCTTCTCAACACATAGCAGGGCGGCTACAGAAAATGTTATGATTTCCCGTTAGCCTCCAGACTGCTGATACCAGTTTGGCGGTTATGCTGTCCATTGCTGTTGGTAGCAGCTTTGGGCAGTGCAACTAGATTTTTGGGCGACGCGGGCTGCCTCCCTCTACAAGCAAGCAACCTCTCACTTCAAAGCGTAGCCGCAGATGGGGGCCGCCGTCAATCGATTTTAGATTTTAGATTTTAGATTTTAGATTTGGGATTTGGGATTTGGGATTGAAGAATTGATTCCCGGACTAATCTGGGGACTTTGGGGGTTTTGATGCGGGATTGGCGGGTTTTGGGCGATCGCACCAATGAGACTCACAAAACGATCGCCTTTTCAACTTACCAACTACAACGGCGATACTTTATCGCGTTCAACTTCCTCGCCGGGAGTCGTTTTCCCGTTCAAAATTGTGCCATCATCGGGCGGATTTTGCGGGCGATCGCGCTTCGTAAAGCGATCGCGAGCCGAGACAATCACCACATACAGAACCGGCACCATAAACAAACTCAAGAACGTAGAAACAACCATCCCCCCGGCGATCGCATTCCCTAGCGATCGGCGGCTCGCTGCACCCGCACCTTCTGGGTTAACTAGAGGAGCAATACCCAAAATAAAAGCCAGAGAAGTCATCAAAATCGGTCGTAAACGCTCTTGAGAAGCCTCAACTGCCGCCTTAGCAATTGGATACCCCCGCTCCCGCAACTGGTTCGCAAACTCCACGATTAAAATCGCATTTTTACTAGCCAACCCAATCAACATCACCAAACCAATCTGGCAATAAACATCATTCGCCAAACCCCGCAACGACTGAGCTAAAAGCGCCCCTAAAATCGCCAGAGGAACCGCTAGCAAAATAATGAAAGGATCGACATAATTCTCATACTGAGCAGCCAAAACCAAAAAAACAAAAATCAGCCCCAAACCGAAAATAATCGGTGCTTGACCGCCCGACTCAATTTCTTCTAAAGAAGTCCCCGACCATTCATAGCCAAAACCTGCTGGTAAAACTTGAGCAGAAACCTTTTCCATCGATTTTAGAGCCTGTCCAGAACTCGCTCCCGGAGCAGGAGTACCGTTAATTTCAATCGATCTAAATAAATTGTAGTGATTAACAGTTTGCGCTCCTACCACCGGAGTTAACTTCACCAAATTGCTCAAAGCAATCATTTCATTTTTCCCAGAACGCACATACAATTTCCCAATATCTTCAGGATTAGCACGAAACTGTTTATCTGCCTGGACATACACCCGATAATTGCGCTGCTGGAGATTAAAATCATTCACATACTGCGAACCCAGAGCCGTTTGTAGCGTACTGAAAATATCATTAACAGAAATATCCAAAGCCTTAGCCCGATTGCGGTCAACTTCCACAATTAACTGAGGCGTATTCGCAGCAAACGTACTAAATACCGCCTGCAATCCGGGCGTCTGATTCGCCTGCTTCAAAATCCCGCCCATCGCCTGAACCAGAGCATCTAAGCCGCTGTTACCTTTGCGGTCTTGCAATTGAAATTGGAAGCCTCCAAATTGACCCAAACCCTGAATAGCCGGCGGATTCACCGGGAAAATTCTAGCTTCTGGAATAGCTAAAAACTGACCGCGTAACTTGCCAATAATCGCTTGTACTGTTTGATCTTCTCCGTGACGTTCTCCCCAGGCTTTAAGTGTAGTAAATATAATGCCTTGATTAGAAGTGCTACCGCTAAAACCAAATCCACCCACTGAAAAAGTTCCGACAACTTCAGGAAGTTTGAGGATTTCTGCTTCTACTTGATCCATTACTTTCTGAGTGTATTGCAGCGAAACACCTTGGGGGCCTTGAATAATTGTCAGAAAATAGCCCTGGTCTTCTTCCGGGATAAATGCTGTGGGGACTGATAAATAAAGCCAAGCTGTTACTCCGAGAGAAGCGATGAACACGAGGGTGACAATAGTCTTAATTCCTGTGAGAAATATTAAGGATTTGCGATATTGCCGCTGTACCCAATCGAGAACTCCATTAACACGGTCAAAAACCCAACCTAGCGGGCCCCCAAACTTCTGACCTCGACGCAGTAATATAGCTGAAAGCGAGGGCGTGAGAGTAATAGCAATAAATGTAGAAAGCAGTACAGAAAAAGCAATTGTCAGCGCAAATTGTTTGTAAAGCGCTCCTGTAGTTCCGGGAAAAAATGCCACTGGCACGAACACTGCCATCAACACTAAAGAAGTCGCAATTACCGCGCTAAAAAGCTCCCGCATTGACTCAAAAGCCGCTTCGCGGGCATTCATACCTTGGCGGATCAGGCGGTCAATATTTTCTACTACAATGATAGCGTCATCCACCACTAATCCCGTCGCTAATGTCAGACCAAACAGAGATAAACTGTTGATAGTAAATCCGAAAACTTTGATAAAGGCAAACGTCCCAATCAAAGAAATTGGAATTGTGATGGTAGGAATAATAGTTGTGCGCCAGTCTTGCAAGAAAACAAAAATCACTATCACCACTAGCAAGATTGCTTCAAATAGCGTTTTTACTACTTCGGCCATCGACTCTTCTACAAACAAAGTCGTGTCCAGCGCTACTCTATGTACCAACCCCGGAGGGAAACCAACCGCTAGTTTTTCCATTTCTGTTTTGACGGCATGGGCAACATTCAAAGCATTACTTCCCGGGAGTTGGTAAATCCCTAAACCTACTGCATCATTGCCTCGAAATCGCAGAAATGAGCTGTAATTCTCTGCCCCTAGTTCTGCTCTCCCCACATCTTTTAATTTAACTAACGTTCCATTGGTCTCTGTTTTGAGGACGATTTCTTCAAATTCTGCTGGTTCTTTCAGGCGACTTTCAGCACGCAAGTCAATTTGATACATTTGCCCCTGTGGAGCAGGTTCTTGGCCAACTCTCCCAGCACCCACTTGCAAGTTTTGTTCGTTAAGAGCGCTCGTTACATCTTGCATTGTGAGACGGCGAGCTGCTAATTTATTGGGGTCTATCCATAAACGCATTGCATAGCGGCGTTCCCCAAAAATTCGCACGTCGCCAACCCCTTTTACCCGTTTTAAGGCATCTGCCAAATATAGGTCAGCGTAGTTGCTTAAAAATATGGTGTCGTATTCTTTATTTTCTGTAAATAAGCCGATCGCTAATAGGAGACTTGTAGATTGTTTTGTAACTCTAACTCCTGTGCGTTGTACGGCATCTGGTAGTTGTGGTTGAGCAACTGCAACTCGATTTTGAACATCGACTGCGGCGATATCTTTGTTGCGTGACGGGTCAAAGGTAGCTGTGATGGTGCTGGTGCCATCGTTACTACTACTGGAAGTTAGATATTTGAGTCCTTCAACGCCGTTGATTTGCCTTTCTAGGATGTTCGTAACAGCATTTTCGACAATTTCAGCACTCGCCCCGTTATAGTTAGCAGTTACGCTAATTTGGGTAGGGCTAATGTCGGGGAAGCGTTCGATAGGCAGGCTCGGAATGCTAATTGCGCCTACCAAAATAATAATTAAGGCGCAGACGCTAGCAAATACAGGTCGTTTAATAAAGAAATCTGCAAACATAATTTTGTTAATTGCTAATTGCTAATTGCTAATTCCTAATTGCACTTCATTCAAAAATTCAAATAGCCCCCTTTTTAGCTAAGCAATCAAGTAGTTTCAGATTTGGTATGTAGTTGCGCTTGGGCGCTCTTAATTCGCCTTTTAAGAGCGCCCAAGTGCAACTACGTACCTTATTTTTTGCTTTCTACTGGTAATTTTTCCCCTGCTCCTTGCCCTTCCTCTTGAGCCTTAATGGGAGCGCCGTCTGTCAGGTTAAGGATGCCTGCGGTAACAACTTTTTCCCCGGCTTGCAAACCTTCGATAACTTGATAATTATTCCCCTCAATGGCTCCCAATTTTACGGGCTTTTGTCGGGCTACTAAAGGAGGCATTCCAGGTTTTGGCTGTTCCGGCTTTTGAGCTGTGAAGACAAAAGTTTGCCCGCCTAAACGAGTGACTGCTGTTACTGGAACTAAAATTCCGGGGTTCTGTTTCCAGATGACTTTAGCTTTTACAAACTGGAGATTAAGCAGTTCGCCGCTGGGGTTGGGAAAGGTGGCTTTAGCTAAAATTGTTTGGGAATTGGCGCTGACATTCGGGGAGATAAAACTGATTTGACCTTGGGCGATCGCTTTACCTTGAGCGTCGAGCATTTGTACTGGCAGCCCTAAGCGTAATTGAGGCATCCGTTCCAAAGGAATTGATAACCGCAAGTCTAGCAATTGGTTCTCAGTCAAGGTGGCAATGGCGTTACCTTTTTGCAAGTAATCACCTACTTTCACTGGTATGTCGCCGATAACTCCCGCAAAGGGCGCGATGACAGCAGTTTCTTGCAGTTGTACTTCAAAGCCGCGCACTTGAGCGGCGGCCTCGGCAACTTGCGCTTCTGCTTGATCTACCTGTTCTTGGCGGGTGCCGTTGGCTAACTGCGCTAATCTGCTCTTGGCTTGTGCGACTTCTGCTTCGGCTTTGGCTATTTCCTCTGGGCGCGAACCGTTTTGCAATTGTCGCAAAGCTTGCCGCTGCTGTTGCAAGGCCGCTGTCCGGCGCTCGATCTCGGCTTGTCTGTTCTTTTGCCGCTGCTCGAACCGCCTTTGAGCTTCTCGGAGGTTGGCTTTGGCGGTGCCTGCTTTTTGGGTGTATTCCTCGAGGGTGTTGGCGGATTCTGCGCCTTCTTTTGCCAATGCCTGATATCTGGCAAGCTGCTGGCTGGCTAATTTTGCTTCGGCTGTGCTTGCCTCTATTTGCGCTCTGGCTTGGGCGATGTCTTCTAAGAGGCTACCTGTTTGGGCGTCGGCGAGGTCGGCTTCAGCTTGGGAAACGCGGGCTTGGGCTTGACCAATTTCTTCTGGCCGAGAGCCCGATCGCAGTTGGGCTAGGTTGGCTTGGGCTTGGGCGACTTGGGCTTGAGCTTGGGCGATTTCTTCGGGCCTGGTTCCTGCTTGCAATTCGGCTAAGTGGGATTGAGCGCGGATCAGGTTGGCTTGGGATTGCCTCAAGTCAGCTTGGGCGCTGTCGCTTTTCATGCGGGCGATGGCTTGCCCTTTGTTTATGAAGTCCCCGGATTTGACAAAAATCTCCGTGACTAGCCCTTCTACTTCGGGTTTGATTTCTACCGAACGCTTGGCCTCTAAGCTGCTGACAAATTCCGAGGAATCTTGGACTGAGCTGGTTTCTACGGCTGCGAGCTTGACTGGTATGGCTTGGGGTTGGGCTGCTGCTGCCGGTTGCTGTGCGCTATTATGGCTAGATTGCCACGAGTACCAGCCGATACCTGCTGCGCCTGTGGCGATCGCGATCGCGGCAATTAGGGGCCAGCGCGATCGCGGTTTACCAGGCTCGGGGCGATCGACAATAGGGGGAAAATCATCCGGTCGATCGCTGTCTGCATCGACTGTGTGCAGTTCCGGTGTGGCAGATTTTTGCTCTTCAGCTTCAACGACGGATTCTGGGGATTTAGAATAACTCATGGGCAGCACCACTTAGATTTTTTTTAACATCTGACTTACTGAGACTTTGGTGGAATCTTTGATTCCTCCGGCGCCCCCCCTCAAACAGGGGGAATCAGGACAAGCGCTTTTAAAGGGGATGGAATCTGGAAAGTTCCTTTTTAATGGGGTTGGGGTTATGTGCTTGGCTTTAGTCCGATCGCAGTTAGTCAAGCCAGGGGGTGATTATTTTTAGGAAAGCTTTTTCTTATCTCTCAAAAGTTACGATAGACAGGGAAGATTACACATCCTTCTTATGACTCACCTGAGTGGGTTAGTTGGAAGGATTTTCCCTGGGAGTCGCCGGATTCAGCGGAGGTTGGGGAGTCGCGCACTCCGGCGATCGCGCTTCTTTCCTTAGCTAGTTGCTCGGTTAACCACTCTATGTCTGACGCCAGCACTGACTTGCAGCGATCGCGAGAGGCGAATTGATAGCCGTTGGTTAGTGGATATTCGTTTTTGAGACTTTCGATGTAGTCTTGCCGGGTGTAACAGGCTCGCAAGCGGTGTTCCAACAATTTCATCCGTTCTGCCGGTTCTAAGTCGCCAAAAAAGAAAAACTTGATTTGGAACCGGGAACCGCTGTTAACCCAGCTTTCTTGAGGGTGTTCGAGCATTTTTTCCCGCCAGAGTTCGCGCCCTTTGGGGGTAATTCCGTAGATTTTGCGCGGACAGCCCGCATCTCCGGCTTCTTCGGCAATTACCGAAATCTCCCCTCGCTCTTCCAAGCGCTTCAGCAGCGGGTAAATCGCTCCGTAGTTGACGCTGATGCAACTGCTCATAAACAGCTCCAGTTTTTGCTTTAGCCGATAGCCGTGCAGGGGTTGCAACTGTAGCAGCCCAAGGGCTGATAATTCAAGCATTTATATCAAGTTGATATTATAGTCTGGATTATATAACTATATCTGACTCAAGGGCGATCTAGTAAATAGCTAGTTTTAAACAAATTTTAGAGTTTTATACACATTTAAATATATTTGTCAATACCCTTAATATATATTTTAGGATAAAGAGAAGGCGTAGGGCGGGCGAGACACCCCACGGAGATTCTTCGCAACACTTGCGAATGACAGCGCAGTTTACAGTCCAGATTTTCTCGGCGGTGTATCATCAGTCGATCGCCTCCGACGGATCGGCACGCTCATCACTTGCTTCGGATTCAGTCCCTGCGATTGCTTCACTTCGTTCGCAATGACATTGAGTTTATGCGGGTTTTGTTTGGCTATTTTAATCGACTGCGATTGCGACGCATAACGAACAATGACATTGAGTTTATGCGGGTTTTGTTTGGCTATTTTAATCGACTGCGATTGCGACGCATAACGAACAATGACATTGAGTTTATGCGGGTTTTGCGTTGCTATTTTCAGTCCCTGCGATTGCTTCGCTTCGCTCGCCATGATATTGATATACTATAGCAATCCTAAATGATTTGCTTGCATTATACGCGAGCTTTCTGGCTCGCACTGCAAGGATTCTTGTCTCGCTCGAGAGAGGCGGCTGATGCGAGGATTGCTATATCGCAATGACCTAATGAAAATTAACGTCCAGTAATTACTTGAAATAACCACCCAAAAAGCATCACGCTCAAGAAAATTACACCTCCGACAATTAACATCAAACCCAACAGCAACGCCGCCACAAATAGCCAATCGGCTTTTTTGCCTTGTTCGGGGGAGCCTAAATGAGCATCCAGCAATTCTATATTTTTGACATTAGCTTTCCAAGCAACATCAAGCAAGTCTCCAGCCACCGGTACAGTACCAGCAACTGTATCAAATACGATATTAGCTGCCATTTGTACTAAAGTCTCTTGAGGCACTCCCATTTGAGCGGATTTGAAGACAATATAGCCTGCAAAAATTGAACTGATAAAATCGCCGCCGCCCGGTATCAGTCCCAATATCGGATCGAGTCCGATGCGGTATTTTGTGCCGGGAATCGGAATTGCATTGTCTAGTAAATGGCTGATCCGGCGCAGTCGGCGCAAGGATGCTACATGAGATTGGCTGAGAGTATTTGCGGAGGAATTTTGTATAGGAGAACGAGACATTTAGATTACTCCTGACTTTATTTCTTAGTCCGCGCAGGCGGACTTCGTTTGACTCTTAAGCGATTTCAATCGCCGAATCATCAAGACGTTAACTACTTTCATCATACAGAGAAACCCGGTTTCTGTTCAAAACCGGGTTTCTTGCTTCTAGCTGCGGGCTTTTAATTTAGCCTTTTATTTGTTGCCTTCTGTGAAGTCGGCGTCAATCACGTCGTCGCCGCCGCCTGTAGGGCCGCCGTCTCCATAGCCGCCGGGGCCGCCGGGGCCGCCGGGGCCGTCAGTCGGGCCGCCTGCTTGCTGGTACAGGTTGCTGCTGACAGCATAGAATGCTTGCTGCAACTCGGTTGTTAGGGTTTTGATCCGATCGTCATCTTCACTCTCGATCGCGGATCGCAAGTCTTTAAGCAACCCTTCAATCTTAGTTTTGTCATCAGCGGGAACTTTATCGCCCAATTCTGCCAACTGCTTCTCAATTTGATAGGCTTGAGAATCAGCTTGGTTTTTGCGATCGATCCGTTCGCGACGTTCCTTGTCAGCAGCCGCATTCGACTCGGCTTCCTTCACCATGCGATCGACTTCATTGCTGGGCAAAGTAGAAGCACCGGTAATGCTAATAGATTGCTCCTTGCCAGTACCTTTATCTTTTGCAGCTACATTCAAAATACCGTTAGCGTCGATATCGAAAGTAACTTCAATTTGAGGTACGCCGCGGGGGGCAGGTGGAACTCCATCTAAGCGGAAGGTTCCCAAATCCTTGTTATCATTCGCCATTTCCCGTTCGCCTTGCAAAACGTGAATTTCCACGTTTGTTTGGCCGTCTACAGCAGTCGAGAAAGTTTCCGACTTCTTAGTAGGAATAGTGGTGTTGCGGGGAATAATTTTTGTCATCACGCCGCCCAAGGTTTCGACGCCGAGAGATAGCGGAGTAACGTCTAGCAACAGGATGTCTTTGACTTCGCCTGCGAGTACGCCGGCTTGAATTGCTGCACCGACTGCGACCACTTCATCCGGGTTTACCGTTTGGTTGGGGTCTTTGCCGAGGATTTTTTTGACCAGTTCTTGCACCGCAGGAATGCGTGTAGAACCGCCAACTAAGACAACTTCATTAATTGCAGATTTGTCTAATTTGGCGTCGCGAATCGCGTTTTCTACGGGGATGCGAGAGCGATCGATCAAATCCGAGCACAGTTCTTCAAACTTGCCCCGCGTCAAAGTCGTGTCCAAGTGTTTTGGGCCGTCTTGAGTCGCGGTAATAAACGGCAAGTTGATTTCGGCTTGGGTAACGCTCGAAAGTTCAATCTTGGCTTTTTCGGCTGCTTCTGTCAGGCGTTGCAGTGCTTGTTTGTCTTTGCGGAGGTCAATTCCTTCGGCTCTTTGGAATTCGTTAGCGATGAAATCGACGATTTTTTTGTCGAAGTCGTCACCGCCGAGGTGAGTGTCTCCAGAAGTCGCGAGCACTTCAAACACGCCGTCGCCAACTTCTAGAATAGATACGTCGAAAGTACCGCCACCTAAGTCAAATACGAGGATGGTTTCGTTGCTTTTTTTGTCTAACCCGTAAGCTAAAGCTGCTGCTGTAGGTTCGTTAATAATCCGCAGCACTTCTATACCGGCAATTTTTCCCGCGTCTTTAGTTGCTTGTCGCTGGGAGTCGTTGAAGTAAGCGGGAACAGTAATTACCGCTTGGGTAACTGTTTCGCCGAGGTATTTGCTGGCGTCTTCTACCAGTTTGCGGAGAACTTGGGCAGAAATTTCTTCTGGGGCAAATTGCTTGCCGCGGGCGGGACAGTCGAGTTTGAGGCTGTTCCCGACTTTGAGGACTTTGTAGGAAACTTCAGTGGTTTCGTGGGCTACTTCGTCAACCCGACGCCCGATAAACCGTTTTACTGAGTAAAAGGTGTTTTCGGCGTTCATCACGGCTTGACGCTTGGCGATTTGTCCGACAAGTTGATCGCCATTTTTAGTATATGCTACTACTGAAGGTGTGGTACGACCCCCTTCGGCGTTGGCTATGACGGTGGGTTTGCCGCCTTCCATAACTGCGACGCAGGAGTTTGTGGTACCTAAGTCAATTCCAACTACTTTTCCCATAGGGGTGTTCCGGCTCCAATCTCTACAAAATTTTGGTGTTCTATCTGTGCGATAGTCTGGTTATTCAGGACTGCGATTTTACCTCGCGGTTTACGGGTAGTGAGTCCTGCTTTAATACAGTCTTCGATAGGGTGCTGATCTCTATACTGCGGGGCGGTAGACCTTGCGATGAAGGGGTATTTACCGAACCTGTTGGGGGACGGTTGCATCCGTGAGGCTTGCACCGCTACAGTTGTTGACTGCTTTTCTTTACTCTTCCTAATGTACGGGGTGCGATCGATTCGGGTATTGTGGCAAACCGTATACGTTGTGTTGTATTTGCCGTCTTTATTGTATAAATTTTGTTTGGTTGGTAGGAGCGATCGGCTTTTTGACTTCAAATCTGGTTTAATACCCATTCTGAAAAGGGACACAGCAATGCCGTGTCCCTACTCGTTTACTTGGAGGCTGTGCCTGAGAAGGAATATACAGCATATTCGGTGGTTCATGAAGTACACTATAAAGCTATATTTTGTGGTACGTGTTATGTAGGGTGCGTCGCTGCCACAGGTTCAATGGAACTTGCAGATTTACTCTGAAAGCGACGCACCTTACTTACTACAAGATTGTGTGTACCGCACATACATGGAATATTCTGTATTATTGAGGGAGAGCCTCAAGTCCGCCTCATGGGAATCTCGGAAAATTCAAGAATTTTCCAGCTTTTAATTGCTATTTTTTACCGATCAGCAGAGCTGCCGGAAAGTAACTGAGAGCTTCACCAATTGCCAGCGTGCCGTTACTTTCTACCGCCTGATTTGTAATCGCATCTTTCCAAACCGACGGCATTTCCTCGGACAATTTCAAATTAGTATCTTTCCAGACTTGTTTGCCGATCGGCATTTCTTCCGGTTTGACAATTCCCGCCAAAAACCGGGGAGCAATGACAATAACTGTAGTATCTCCAAAGCTTCTGGCAAAGGCAACAACATTATCTTTAAACGTGCCAACTGCTTGCAGGGGACGATAGTCGCCTGATTGAAAAACTTCCAAGTATTTTTTTCTCGCTTCTAGCGCTCTTGCCGTCAAAAACAACTTAATTCTAGCATCTTCCCGGGTCGCAATCAAATCTTCAACCAGTTGCAAAATATCCGTCTGAGCTTGCTCTTTAATTTCCCGCAAAACCTCGATTCGGCGGTCAAAATCAACGGGACGGCGGTTATCGGGATCGACGTGGCTTAAATCCCAGAATTCCGTCCCTTGATAAATGTCAGGAACGCCCGGAGCAGTTATTTTCAGCAGCGTTTGAGATAAAGAATTGAATATTCCGTAAAGAGCTACTTTTTTCCAGAAAGGTGTAAATTTCTTGAGAAACTGATTTTGTTCCGAAGGTTCGAGAAGGCTATCGACAAAGGTCATAAAACCAGCTTCGTAGTCGTTATCCGGTCTCAGCCAAGCCGTATAAACTTTGGCTTCGCGGACAGCTTTAATGACATAATCTTTCAGGCGATCGACATAATCAGTGTTGTCTATTCCCTCAAATGGAAAACTGCCGAGCAGAGTTTGATACAAGAAGTATTCGTCATTAGTATCGGGAACCATTCGATTCACAAAGTTGACTTTCTTAGAAGAGTTTAGCTCTCTCCAAGACCTGACTTGCTGTTCCCATTCATCGGGAATTTCTGACAAAACGTTGATTCGGGCTCGCACATCTTCGCCGCGTTTGGTATCGTGGGTAGCTGTAGCATTCATTTTGTGCGGCCAAGCTGCTTGCTGCTGTTGGTTGAACTCGTGAAAATCTACTAGCGAAACGCCGAACTGACTGGGGTTTCCTCCCACTTCGTTGAGGGATAAAAGCCGATAGTAGACGTATAAAAGCGTGTCTTCCACGCCTTTTGCCATCAAAGGCCCTGTCAACTGCTGGAGTTTCATGACAAAGTGCCGGCGCTGCTCTTTTTGTTCGGTTGTTAGGGTTTCTTCTTCTTCGAGCAACAGCACCGTTTCGATAAATTTAAGTTCCTTGAGGAGTCGCGGTACTTGTTCTTTGGCGTGGGCGATCGCATATTTTACGTAAGTGCGATCGGACTCTCTCAAACCGTCTTGATTGATGTAAGTTCGGTAGACTGGAAAAATCGTCAAAATAGCCGCCAATGCTTTTTCCAAACCGGGACGAGTGAAGTCGTTTCCCTGTCTGGATTGACCGGAGATATTCTTCAAAAGTTGAGCCAGATTGTCTACATCTCCCGCTAAATTTTTCTCAACAATCAGTCCTTTTTTATCTAAAAATAACTGTTCGTAGGGAACGTTCAAGCGAGTAAATCTCTGATATATTTCGCTAAATTGCTGTTCGCGATCGCACCGACAAAAAACGCCATTTACGTAGTTCAAAAAATCGTAGCCGCTAGTTCCCTCAATCGGCCAATATGACGGCAAATCTTCTTCGTGTTCCAGAATTTTTTCAACAGTAATGTAAGTGTCTCCCGCTCTCTCGCGGAGCCTTTTCAAATATTCTGTGGGGTCATACAGTCCGTCGATGTGGTCGATTCTCAGTCCGGTAAATTTTCCCTCTGCAACCAGGTTGAATATCAGCTCGTGGTTTTTCTGAAAAACTTTAATCTCTTCAACTTTTACCGAAATCAGTTCGTTGACTGTAAAAAACCTTCGGTAGTTAATTTCTTCTGCCCCCACTTTCCAGAACGCCAGACGGTAAAACTGCTCGGAAAGCAAATCGTCCAGCAAATTAAAACTTTCGGCATTGCCCTTTTCTCCGTTAAAAAAATTGATATTTTCATCGATAAATTCCTGCACCATCGGATTTTGATTGTACAGTTCCCACAGCAGCCCTTTGACAAAAGCTATCTGATCGTATCTGGCTTTACCTTTAGTTTCTGAAGGTGTATTTTTAATCAAATAAAGAATTCCCAAAAACTTGATAAAATCTGGATGGCGTCTGCCTAATTCCCTGGCTAAATGCCCCAAATTATGACTGATAAATTTAGCATAAGATTCAATTTTTACTGGCAATTGTAAGCTGTAATAATTGATTGTCAGCCCAATTTCGCTGTATTTGAGTTGAATCTCGGCATTTTCAAGACACTCTCCATAAAAATTGCCCAGCAGCGGAGCCAGCACTCGACCCCTGAGATGTTCGTAAGCGTGATTCCATTCAATATCGAAGTAATCGAAATAATCGGAATCCGGGCCGTGTTCCAATACGTCTAAAAGCAGCAAGTTTTGAGTGTCGTAAGCCATGTGGTTCGGGACAATATCTTGCAGCCATCCCATGTTCCGTTCTTTGATTTCGTATGTGAGCGCTTCAAAGTTTTCTGAAGTTCCCAATTCGGGATTGAGCTGGTTTGAGTCAACGACATCGTATCCGTGACTGCTGCCTGTTCTGGCTTTAAATATCGGTGAAGCGTAAAGGTCGGTAATTCCTAATTCTTCCAGATAGCTAAGGATTTGTTTTGCCGATTCAAAGTTAAAACCTGCATGAAATTGAATCCGATAAGTTGTTGTGGGAATTCTCATCATGTTAATTTTACTCCTGGTTTTTTAGGTTTTCTCTTTTAATATATGAGGCAGAGCCTCCTTTTTTTACTGCTACAGTCCTCGACGAAAATGTCGCAGTCAAATTAACTTGTAAGGTGCGTCAGACGAAGTTAGAGAGAAATAATTGAGGTCTTGGGATCTGACGCACCCTACTAATAGTACCAGTTGCGTAAGTCCTATACTATAATTCGTAGAGTGCAAAACTCTGCGGTTTAACAGTCAATTCTTGCTCTGAATTTATCTTTTCAGGCAAGCTAGAACCTGAACCCATCCATTTTACATCAGCAGAGTCTAAAATTTTGTTCCAGTTGCCTTGGGGAAGTGCAGCCGTAAAAGCGACCTCTTGTCTGTTGAAGTTTAGAATGCAAAATATCTGGCTGTCATCTGTCCAGCGACGTAGAAATAAGATTTTATTCGATTCAATGCTGGACACTTCTAGACTGTTTTTGTCTAGTTTTTTAAGGGCCGGTATTGTTCGCCGCAGTTGAATCAAATGTTGGTGCCATTCCCAGAGGATTTTGTGTTTGCCTTCTGTTTGTTTTTCCCAGTTTAACTTGCACTTTTGGAAACTATCAGGACTCTGGGGGTCTTGAAACTCGCCTCGCCCTTCAAAGATTTTAAATTCTTGTTGTTTGTCTTTGCGGATAGCTTCAATTAAGTTAGCGTCTGAGTGGGAAACAAAGTACAGAAACGGTGCTTCTTCTCCGTATTCTTCTCCCATAAAGAAGAAGGGAATGTAGGGAGAAATCAAGACTGTGCCGGCTGCGAGTTTCAATCCTTCAAAATCAACTATTTTCGAGAGTCTGTCTCCCACAATGCGGTTGCCGATTTGGTCGTGGGTTTGGGCAAACACCAGAAATTTATGGCCGGGTTCATCTTTGGCAGAACTGCCGTGTTTCCGCTTTCTGTGGGGTGCGTACTGGCCGGAGTAAACAAAGCTTTCTTTGAAGGCTTTTTCTAAGTGTTCGCACTTGCCGAAATCTTGGTAGTATCGGTCGTCTTCTCCGGTGAGCAAGGCGTGCAGTGCGTGGTGGAAATCATCGCACCATTGGGCGTCTAATCCGAAGCCGCCGAGTTCTTTGGGACGTACAGTGCGGACATCGTTTAAGTCGCTTTCTGCTATTAAATAAAGCTGCCGTCCTAGCTCTTGGGACATATCGGCTGTGGCATCGGATAGTTCTTGTAAAAAAGGTCTTGCACTTACTTCAAATATTGCTTGAATTGCATCTAATCTCAGGGCATCGATGTGATAGTCTCGAAACCAGTAGAGGGCGTTTTCAAGAAAGTAGTTGCGAACGCCGTCGGTGTATGCGTCGTCGAAGTTGAGGGGGTCTCCCCAAATCGAGCTGTATTTTGATGTAAAGTAGGGGCCGAATTCACGGAGGTAGTTTCCTTCGGGGCCGAGGTGGTTGTAAACTACATCAAGAATTACTGAAATACCGTGTTCGTGGCAGGCGTTGACGAGTTTTTTGAAGCCTTCAGGGCCGCCGTAGGAGTTTTGAACAGCGTAAGGATATACGCCGTCGTATCCCCAGTTTCGCTCGCCGGGGAATTGGGCTACTGGCATTATTTCGATGGCGTTGATTCCCAATTCTTGAAGTTGTTTGAGTTGGGGAATTATTGCTTCAAATGTTCCGGCTTGGGTGAATGTGCCGACGTGCAGTTCGTAGATAATCATTTCGGCTAGCGGCACCCCTTGCCAATTTGTATCAGTCCAAGTAAAGATGTTTTGATCTATTACTTGCGACGGGGCGTGTACGCCTTGGGGTTGATATTTTGAGGCTGGATCTGGTCGGTCGGTTTTTCCTTCGATTTGGTAGGTGTAAAGGGTTCCTGGTTCAATGTCTGTAGCTGTGGTTTGCCAATAACCTTCTGCTGATTGTTGCATGGGTATCAGGCGTTTTTTTGGGGAAACAATTTGGACTGCTATTTGTGTGATGGTGGGCGCCCAAACGGTAAATTCACATTGGTTGTTGCCGAGGTAATTTGCTCCTATCTTCACTTTTAGTTGTTCTCCTTATAAATAAAATAGGTTGGTGGTTCGATCGCCCGACGCGCTATCAAATGCTTGGCCCTTAACGTTCAGCGCCTGTTTAGAAGGTAATATTACTTCATCTAACAAACAACTAACTTTAGACATAGCCATCAAAGGCTAGAATTGTGTATGAGGCAAAAGTAGCTGTTGGTTATGTCTAAATTAGAGCATGAATCTGCACGGGGGCGATCGCCAAATTAGCGGCCTGCAAGGGTTAATATTTCTTGTTTATATCATGTCGAAAATCTACCTAAAGATAGATTATAAATTAGCGCGAGTGTGGATTTTATGACTATTGCTTTTGGACGGGAAATCTGCTGCAATCTAGACTCGGCGGAGTCTCGCGAGTGGTTGGTCACAAACGGGATCGGCGGTTACGCTAGCGGGACGATCGCGAATCTCCTCACGCGCCGCTATCACGGCCTGCTGGTAGCTGCCCTCAAACCCCCGCTGGGACGCACTTTGATGCTCGCCAAGCTGGACGAGACGGCTGTGTATCGCGATCGCCCCTATCCGCTTTATACAAACCGCTGGGCCGACGGCACGATCGAACCCCACGGCTACAACTACATCGAAAGCTTTCACCTCGAAGGCACGACGCCTGTTTGGAGGTTTGCTCTCGCCGACGCTATCCTGGAAAAGCGGATTTGGATGCAACAAAGTGCTAACACTACATATATTCAATACCGCTTGCACCGCGCCTCAAAGCCGATCGCCCTCGCTGTCAAAGCCCTAGTCAACTACCGCGACTACCACCACACGACGAGCGCCGGCGACTGGCAGATGAGCCTAGAAACCTTGGAAAGCGGGGTTTGCGTGACTGCCTTTCCCAAGTCTGCACCCCTGTACCTGCTGACGGATGCCGAACCAGAGGCACAATTTCGAGTCTCTGCGCCCTTATACAATTGGTACTACGGATTTGACTTGGCAGCAGAAAAGCGGCGCGGATTGGACTGCTGCGAGGATCACTTGCACGCGGCGACTTTTCACATGACGATCGCACCGGGAAGTTCTCTCACATTGATAGCCAGCACCGAGAAAAATCCAGAACTCAACGGCGGTACAGCTTTAGAAGTGCGCCGCGCTGGCGATCGAGAACTGCTGCAAACCTGGTCAAAAGTGAGCAAATCTCCCGACTGGATCGATCGCTTAGTGCTCGCCGCCGACCAATTTATCGTCAGCCGCCCGCTACCGGAGGAACCCGAAGGCAAAACGATCGTCGCCGGATATCCCTGGTTCAGCGACTGGGGGCGGGATACGATGATCAGCTTGCCCGGTCTCACAATCTGTACCGGGCGATGGGAAATTGCGCGATCGATTTTGCGGACATTTGCGCGGTATGTCGATCGGGGGATGCTGCCGAACCGCTTCCCGGATGCCGGCGACGCACCGGAATACAACACCGCAGACGCCACGCTGTGGTACTTTGAGGCAATTCGCGCTTATATCGATGCCACGGGAGACGACGAACTTTTGAGCGAACTCTGGCCTGCGTTATGTGAGATTGTTGACTGGCACTTGCAGGGTACTCGGTATAACATCCGCGTCGATCCCGACGACGGTTTAGTCTGCGCGGGCGAAACCGGCGTGCAACTGACTTGGATGGACGCGAAAATCGGCGATTGGGTGGTGACGCCCCGGATTGGTAAGCCGATCGAACTCAGCGCGCTTTGGTACAATGCTATACAAGCAATGGCAAGTTTTGCTCGAAAACTGGGCAAGCCTCACTATGAATACGAGCAATTGGGCGATCGGACGGCAGCCGGATTCACTCGTTTCTGGAACGACTCAACAAACTACTGCTACGACGTTCTGGACGGCCCGGGCGGAGACGATCCTTCCCTGCGGCCCAACCAGATATTCGCGGTGTCGCTGCCCCTATTAACTGGGTATCCGCCTCCGAACTCTTTATCAGCAAGGGGATTGCGGGTCAAGGAAACCCACCGCTATACACCGTTACTAACGCCCGATCGGCGTCGCGGCGTGGTAGACGCCTGCGCCCAGCACCTTCTAACTTCTGTCGGCCTCCGCAGCCTCTCGCCGCAGCACCCGCAGTATCGCGGCGCATACGGAGGCAACCAATTGCAGCGCGACAGCGCCTACCACCAGGGTACAGTTTGGGGCTGGCTGATTGGCCCGTTTGTCTTGGCACACTTGCACGTATACAAAGATCCAGCACAAGCGAGCGAATTCCTCGAACCGATGGCACATCATATAATGGCCGGCGGAGTTGGCAGTCTGAGCGAAATTTTTGAGGGCGACGCCCCCCACTCGCCCCGAGGCTGCACGGCTCAAGCTTGGACTGTGGCTGAGGTGCTGCGGGCTTGGTTGGCAATTAATACTGTGGGTGTTTAAATGGGGAATGTTATGTTTGGTGGAAAAAGAGATTTATGGCATTATTATTAGCGGGCGATATTGGCGGAACTAAGACAATTTTGCGGTTGGTGGAAAGGACTGTTAACGGTGAAATGAACGCTCTTTACGAGTTTCGCTATCCTAGCGGGGAGTTTCCCGATTTAGTGCCGATGGTGCAGCAGTTTTTGACGGAAGCTGCTATTAAGTTAAATTTGGCACCACAACCTGAAAAAGCTTGTTTTGCGATCGCAGGGCCGGTGGTTAACAACACTGCAAAACTGACTAACTTGCCTTGGGTGCTGGATGCGAAGCGTCTGGAACAAGAATTAGGAATATCCCGCGTCAGTTTAATTAATGATTTTGTTGCGGTTGGCTACGGCGTGTGGGGTTTAGACGATCGAGATTTGCAGATTTTGCAAGTAGGAAAACCCCGCGAACGCGATCCAATTGCTGTGATTGGTGCGGGTACTGGTTTGGGAAATTGTTTTGCAATTCCCGAGGCAAATGGCATCAAGGTTTTTTCTTCGGAAGGGGGACACGGTGACTTTGCACCTCGCTCGGAGTTGGAGTTTGAATTGCTGAAATATTTGTTAGCAAAACACGACATTCAAAGAATATCGATCGAGCGTGTAGTTTCGGGACAAGGGATTGTTTCAATTTACCAGTTTTTGCGGGACAGAAAGTTTGCTCCTGAATCGCCGGAGGTAGGGGAAGTTATCAAAAAATGGGAGTCAGAAATCGGTAAAAGCGAGAAGAGTGTCGATCCGGGAGCGACAATTGCACAGGCGGCACTCAAAAAGTGCGATCGGCTTTCCGAACAAACAATGCAAATGTTTGTAGAAGCCTACGGTGCAGTGGCAGGAAATCTGGCTGTGACACTTTTACCTTACGGCGGTTTGTACATAGCAGGCGGCATCGCTGCTAAGATTTTGCCGCTGATTCTAGAAGGGGGTTTTATGAGAGCTTTTAGGCACAAAGGCCGGATGGATTCGCTGTTAGAAATGATGCCGGTTCGTCTTGTTTTGAATGATAATGTAGGGTTAATTGGAGCCGCAGTTTGTGCGGCCGGTCTTTAGGGGATTTTAAATAGTTTGGGCGGGCTCTCCGGCTACCCACAGTCAGGAAACGGCAGTGCCGTTTCCCTACAATTAATCGGGGTAGGGAAACGGCACTGCCGTGTCCTCCTCGCGAGCATAATCGATTATTTTGGGGTAGGGAAACGGCATTGCCGTGTCCTCCGTTATTATCATTCCGGTGCAACCGAAATTGATATAATATCAAATCTGTTGGCATCGGAATTGTTCATCTCTCTCTTTTTTGACTCTGTGCTCTCTGCGTTCTCTGCGGTTTAATTATTAGATTCTCTCATATTCAAAATCTTCTGGGCTGCACTTTCAGATATCGGCATCACCGATAACCGAGTGCCTTTCCTCACCACCCAAATCTCATCAGCACTAAACTTTTGTTTCAGTATATCCAAAGATATTAATTTAGCAAATTCCTCAACAAACTCAACTCTCACAGTTTGCCAGCGAGGTGAATCAAACTGCGATTTAGGATCGTAATATTCGCTATTCATATCGAACTGAGTCGGGTCAGCAATCCCAGTTTCCACGACGCGCACTAACCCGACAATTCCGGGAATTTTAGTATTAGAATGGTAAAAAAATACTAAATCTCCCCGAATCATTTCTCGCAGAAAATTGCGAGCTTGATAGTTGCGAACGCCGTCCCAAGTACAAGTGCGATCGCCCTTCAAGTCCGCAATACTGTAAACATCCGGTTCCGACTTCATCAGCCAGTAATTCATAAAATATCTTTCCGCTTCTGCAACCACAGAGTCAACACCAAATAAACAAAAATATGCACGCACAAAATACCCCAGTTCAAACCCAAATTTTCCCATGTTGGATCGTAAACCGGAGTAGGCTCAAACGGCTGAGGAAGCGTACTCCCGTCCGGTAATGTAGTAGGTGCCGGAACCATCGCATTCACATTAACTAAAGAGCCGTAAGCACCCACAGACCAGCGGCTTAACATCAGCCAAGAAAACTTGCTCGCCGCACCTTCCATCTTAAACAAAACTCCAGAAAAAATAATCTGAGGCAGCAATAATAGAGGCAAAGCGCTATTAGCTTGAGAGCCATTTTTGACGATCGCAGAAACGACTAATCCGAGACTGACACAACTCAGCAAAGTTAGAAAAGTCGTAATGCTTACTCCCACAGGCCAGGAAATAAAACTTGGTTCGGGGGATTTAAAAGAAATCAGAATAACTCCTACCATTAACAGCGTTTGCAATACTGCCAAACCGGAAAGTATGAAAAACTTTGAACCCAAATAAGCAAACAATCCTAAATTTACCAAACGTTCGCGCAAATAAATAGGAGATTCTTTAACAATTTCTTGCAGAGAAGTTGCCAGTCCTACCCAAATAGCCGCACAGGTGAATACAAACAAAACTCGCAACGCCAAAGGTGCTAAAGTTGCCTCCGGCGCACCAATTAACGGGTCTTTATCTCTGACGGCCAGTCGCAGCAAACTAATGCCGATCGGCGCTGTTAAAAGAGCTAAACTCAAGTTAACTAAGTCGCGGGAAATTAGCTGAAAATAGCGCAGGGCAAGCAAAACGAGTTGTTTTACAAAAGATTGAGATTTTGGCACAGAAGGTGCTGAAGGTGTTTTTGCAATAGCGTTACCTGTGCTGAAGTGGTTGACAATATAGCGCTGATAGTAGGGAGATTGTTTAAACTTTTCCGCCCAGATTAAAACGTTGGTTTCTCCTGTTTCTAATTCGTTGTAAATGTCTGCAAAATCGGCGGTTTTGACATCGAAAAAATCGAGCGCTTCCGCAGGCGGGCCGAAGTAACAGAGGCGTCCGCCGCGACCCATAAAAACGATCCGATCGCACATCGTGATATTTGCCGTCGCGTGAGTCACCAGAATCACCGTCCGGCCTTGATTTGCCAACTTTCGCAGCAGTTGCATCATCTTCTTATCCAAACCCGGATCGAGTCCTGAAGTCGGTTCGTCTAAAAAGAAAAGTTTTGGATCTGCTAACAGTTCAACTCCGATACTGACTCGCTTTCGCTGTCCGCCGCTAAGCTGTTTTACTAAAGCCTTGCGGCGGTGAGTCATTTCAATATCTTCTAAAGTTTTTGCGACTACCTGATTGACATCTGTATCGGGAGGTAATCGCAATTTAGCTGCATAACTCAAGACTTCTTCTACTGTCAAATCTGCGTGTACAATATCATCTTGAGGTACGTAACCGATTTGATTGCGGTAAATATTGAAGTTTTGGCGCAGGTTGTCGCCGTTGAGAAACACAGCGCCGTTAGTAGTTTTTTCAATGCCTAAAAGCGTCCGCATTAAAGTAGATTTGCCAGCACCGCTACCGCCGACTAAAGCCACAAACTGCCCCGGTTCGATCGCTAATTTTATCCCATCCAAACGCTTCGGAATCACCAGACTGTCAGCATCCAAACGAATTTGATGGCCCGAGTCTTGCATCTCCAACTCACCGCTGCGGTAAGTTAGAGTAAACGGGCCGATCCGAATTGCATCTCCCTCGGACAATTGTACGGAATTTGTGACTCGCTGACCGTTCACAAAAACCCCATTAACGCTGTGGTCTTGCAAAATATAATTACCGCGACTGTCTTGGTCAATTGTGGCGTGGCGTCTAGAAACAAGCGGCGCATCTAATTGCAGCGAAGCGTTTGGATCGCGGCCCAACAAAACCGACCGATTCTTAAGAAGAATTGACTGCTTGCTAGGGACAGCAACTTGATTCGCCAGCGGATTAAAATAAGTCAGCAAAACTTGATTTTGAGGATCGAGACCGATTTTAATTTCTGTACCGTCTTTCAGACAATAACCGTCATTGGGAGTGATGCGAGTGCGATCGACAAATAAGCCATTAGTGCTCGGTCGCTGCCCGTCACCGTCGTAAATCCAGTAATTATCCCCAATTTGGCGCAAAACACCGTGAACGCCGGAAACTGCCCGCCAGGGGTCGGGAATGACTAAATCAGCACGAGTGCGATCGCGCCCCAATACGTGCTGCTGCTGTTTTAACTCTAACTGTAAAACCTGCCCTTGATTGCTTAATACTAAATAAGGTCGATCGCTTAAAGCAGTCGCTTGTCCTATATTGCCTGTCATAGTTCAATCGCGGTTTTTGCACTCACTTTTTCAGCATATCAAAAGGCGGACAACAATACACTTATATTAAGCAAGTGCGTAGGTTGGGTTGAGGAACGAAACCCAACATTTTAGCTACAATTTTCCTTAACTGAACCGTATTGACTTATATTAAGCAAGTCTACTTAGCAACAACGGACAAACTGCGAAGCCGATTAATTGCGGCCGCTAATTCAAACCGTCGAAACATCGCAAAATCCCCTTCAGGAAAAGGCGATAAAATATCCATACCCTGCGCGTCAATATCTGCCATCACCAAATCTATGATTTCCGATAAAGTGCGTTTTCCATCCATGTATTGCTGCTTAGCATAAACCATTGCCGCGGCGATCGCCCTTAACTGTCCGCTGTCCACAATTTGCTCGACAGCACCCAAATCAATATCCTCAGTTCCGAAAGCCAATTCATCAACATCCCGCACCTTCACCCGCACATCTCGCCGTCCCCGACTCGGATCTAAACTAGCAGGAATCGGCACTCTTTGAGCAATCTCACCAAAATTTTCTCCCCCTTCAGCAGCGCGGCTAATCGAGTAATTTATAGCAATTTTTTTAGCTTTTTCCGTCACATTATATGCTTGAAAATTATCCATTGCAATCACAGTATCCGCCACATCAAAATAATCACCGCTTCCCCCCATGACTAAAACAGTTGATACGCCACAATCTGCATACAACTGTTTAACTTTATCAATGAAGGGCGTAATCGGTTCCTTATCCTTAGCGATGAGTTCCTGCATTCGGCGATCGCGAATCATGAAATTCGTCGCCGCCGTATCCTCATCCACCAATAAAACAGGCATTCTCCCCACTTCCAAAGCTTCAATAATATTAGCAGCTTGCGACGTACTGCCACTCGCATTTTCCGTATAAAATTGTGAAGTATCTCTACCTTGTGGCAAGTGGTTAATAAAAGGCGAAATATCAACTCCTGCAACACTTCTCCCATCTTCCGCCCTAATTTTAACCGCCGCCGGACTTGTCACCGCAAATTCCCTACCATCTCCCGGAATTCGGTTGTAAACTCCCAACTCAATCGCCCTGAGTAAAGTTGATTTGCCGTGATAGCCGCCGCCCACAATCAAAGTAATGCCAGCGGGAATACCCATACCGGAAATCAAACCGCGATTCGGACAATTAAAGTCAACTTTTAACGGCGGCGGCGACTGAAAAGCCACAGCATTATTTAACAAAGGGCTGTTGTCAACACCACTGCGGCGGGGCAAAATAGAACCGTCAGCCACGAATGCAACTAATCCTTTTTCAGCTAACTGTTCCCGCAGCCAGTCAGCATCTTCTACAGTTTCAACGTGACGGCGACATTCAGCAGCATTTAAGTTAGCATACTTCAGAGATTTGCTGACAATTTGCGGGATATCTTCGCACAGCATTTCAGCAGCTTGTCGCCCTAAAATACTGCGTCCACTCGCTGGAAGTCCGACGGCAAATCGCAGTTCAACTCCTCCTAAATCTTCAAGATCGGATGTAGTTGAGGAAATGATAAATGCGGAAGTTCGTTCTAAAACTTCTTGTCCGAAGCGAGTCACTGCAATCATACCACTTTTCCCAGTCCCGCGTTTGCTGCTGATGCTGTGTGCTGCTTTGTCAAACTGGCGAATTAGGTAATCTCGCAAGGCTATTTCTCGACTGCGAGAATTGAAAAGTTCGCCAGGAATTTGAGCAATGTTTGGCGGAACTCTGACTCTAAATTTACTGGGAGAAGCAAACGGATCTCCCTGCACGTAATCAATAATTAATGTGAATTCAGAAAAGTCGTAGTTACCTTGAATGTCTTTGTAGGCTTTGTAGCCTCGATTGTCTAGTTGCAGTAAATGCCGTCGCAGGCTTTCTTTTTTAGTCATTAGTCATTAGTTATTAGTCATTAGTCATTAGTTATTAGTCATTAGTTGGCAGTTGGCAGTTGGCAGTATCAATAACAGTCATCATGCCCAATGCCCGATGCGCGATGCCCCATCCCCAATTCCCAATACCCCATGCTCAATTCCCAATTTCCCATTACTGAATTTCCAATAATTTAGCCACGGCATTAACAACAATTTGAGCAGAACCGGCGAAAAAAGGTCGATCGATAGTTGCTAATGTATCGCTAGATTGGTGATAGTGGGGCGATCGCAAATTTGCAGTATCCGTCACCAACACAGCACCAATTCCTTTATACCAGAAAGGCGCGTGGTCGCTCCGCAAAACATCGGGAGTCAGCAACCCTTTGAGGGGAACCGGCAGCGCCACCACCGCAGGTAAATCGGCTTTTCCAGACTCCGAAAAACTTTTCAACAGCAGCGGATGTTCCGCATCCCCAATCACAGCGATAAACTCGCCTTTATCGGGAGATGTTACCCCCGATGCTTCTAGAAAAGGTTGCGCTGTCAATCCTTCGGGATATTGCTGGCATCCGGGCGTGTGGCAGGCATAACCTACCATATCCAGGACGATCGCACCCTGCAAATTTTTTAACCGCGCCGCGCTACCAGTAAATGCTAAACTGCCTAAAAGTCCGATCTCTTCCCTGTCGAAAAATGCTACTTGCAATGTCCGAGGCGTGGCACGAGAACCCAGCAATCTTGCTACTTCTAAAACTACAGCAACTCCCGTCGCATTGTCGTCAGCCCCGGGCGATTTGGGGACGGTATCGTAGTGTGCTGCGACTAAAATTGCACCGGCATTTGAGTCAGTACCTTTTCTCTCGGCGAAGACGTTGATTCCTCCATCGAACGACTGCAAATCTGGGGAAAATCCTACTGTTTGCAGTTGTTGAGAAATGTAGTCTCTAGTAAAAGAGCGAGATCGTTCTCCCTCACGTTCTCCTGCTAAAGTTTCGACGTGCTTCCACAACCGGGACTGGTCAATTTGGGGCCGATCGACTGCATCTTTTTCAGCAGGAAGCGGTGAGGGAGACGAGTTTTGGGAACTGTGGATATTGCGATCGATCGCAACTTCGGGTACAGGCGACAACCGCTGCCACGAGTCAGAACCCCAACCCGCAGCCGCCACCGCAACCACAATAAATAGCGCTATCCAAATCAATTGTTTCATCAGTAAGTCTATTTGAGATTTTAGACTGTTAGATTTTAGATTTTACATTGTTTCCGGTTGCATCGGTATTGTTCAAATGTCCAAACAGTCAACAGTCAACAATTCCGGAGGAGTGCAACCAGAAACGATATTACATTGACATCAGAGTTAAAAATAAACCAGTTTCAAAAAATGAAACTCAAAACTCTTAATATTAGCTGCAGCAAAATCAGTTTTTGATTTTTGATTTCCTAAAAAAGCAGGTAAAAATATTTGAATGTCGCAGTCAAATGTGTCTTGTTTATTAGAGCCTTCGACGGCGACATTCACCATTACTAATTCACCTTTAAGCATCCAAAGTAAAAACTACTTTCTTTCCCACTCAATCTCCTTATTTTCCAATATCAACCCGCTGCTGCTGGGAAAAGCATAAGGAATAGTTTTTGCCGAAAATTCAACTATTTGAGTTGGTTGTTGAAACCACTCGGAATAACAGGGATTTAGTTGATCGTACAGTGCTTTTAAAGCTTGGATTTCTGCCTCTAGCTGCGCTGCTGCTTGATTGATTCTGCGAGCTTGTGCTTGCAAGCGTTTTTCCCCGGTTTGAACGTGGTTTTCTACTTCTTGCCAGTGCTGTCCGGCCAGCAATTTGTCTAGTTCATCTTGTTTGTAATTGAGTACAGCCTGTTTTTGTTGCAGTAGCTTTTCAATAATTTTAGTCTCTCGGTCAATTTCCTGGATTTGCTGCAACCACTGCTCCCCAAAAGCAGCATTTTGCTGGTGGAATTCGGCAATGGCTTCAGGAGTATTATTCTTGGGAAAACTAACTGCCACTCGGCACTCGGAGCGCTGTACGCAAAGTTTTTCCCGCGACTCTTGCAGGGTGGCAACTTCTGCTTCCAGCGCGCGGACTTCTTTTTGGACTTCTGGGATGGTCTGACTCATGGGTTCAATTAGTGGACCTCTGCATCGATTTTAAGCTAATTGTTTATTTTTCTAACAAATCCCGGCCGCCTCCTTGCGGGAACTATCTAATTTTAGCGCGCTCCCAGCCGTGTCTAGGCATAATGGCTGATAATTTGTGGCACAATGGCTGATGACAGATTTTAAATTAAGATTTAAATTATAATTAATTGCGGGGAAAAATTCTGAATTTGTGGAAATTGAATTGACAAAATCAACATAAATTAAGGTGTGATATTATGTTGTTTTTATCGCACCTCAAATTATTTTTATTTTTTTCACGTTTTTGACGCGATAGAGGATTTATTTAAAAGTACGAACAAAACCCAATGAAAATGATATATCAATTAATGCTGGGATATTTAACTGCTGCTATTTTTGGTGTGGAATGTTGCATTAATGCAAAAAGATTGCCGGCAACTGTAGGAGATGGAGACGGTAATCGTGCTGTAGAAGCAATTCTAGTGGCGCCTCAGAAACTTAGCTATTTGCGATCGGCATCTGGTACTCCTACTTCTGCAAGCGCCGACTTATTTTTGGATAAATTCTCCCAAAGAGAACCAATAAATTTACCCAGCAACAATTTTATACAATTTCTGGAAAAATCTGGAAAGGATCGTAGTTTTAGGTTAAAAATAATCTGTTCTTATCTGGCTGTTATTTCTGTAGCAATCTCCTTATTAATCAGGAGAAATACAGTAAATAGCTTATCCAAGGCGATCGGGTTAATCAAACCGAAGCCTGCAACAACGAAAGACAAGCTACCAGAAGCAGAAACAGTGTTGCATCCAAAAGAACAGGATATCCGGGATACTATTGCCAAAATGACCCAAGATTTGCAGCAAATTGCCGAATATGCCCTCGATATTTGCGAGGACATGAACGTCTCGATAATTGCCACCACCCCGCGCGGTCATATCCTGTCGTTAAACCAAGCTACCTCTCAACTTTTAGGATACTCTAAAAAAGAGTTGTTAGGCAAACCAATAGCCGGAATTTTTAAGAAAAATGAATCACCTGCGCCCGGGTTAGAATTAGCAAATTTAACAGCCGAAAGTTCAGTCCGCAACGTCGAAAAAATCTACCTTTCCAAACAGGGAAAAAAAATATTTGTACTGCTTTCTATTTCAACTATTCGCGACAGCAAAGGCGAGGTCAACGGCAAGTTGTATATAGCACAAGATATTACTGAGAGCAAGCGGGCTGAAAGAGATTTGCGGCGCAGTGAAAAAAAGTTTCGGCAACTGGTAGAAACTGTTAATGCAGCAGCATTGATCTATCACCGCAGACAGTTGCACTATGTCAATTCTCAGACAGAAGTTTTGACTGGATATACTCGCGAAGAATTGCTAGCGTTGGATTTATACGATTTAATACATCAAGATTTTCGAGAAACAGTTAAAAAATGGGGTAAATCCAGCCAGCCGCGCTCAAGTGCCAGTTCAAAATATGAACTGAGAATTATCACGAAAACCGGAGAAACACGCTGGATTGAAGCAACTATCGATATTATCAAATTTGAGAGAAAACCGTCAATATTAGTCACAGCGTTTGACATCAGCGATCGCAAATTAGCGGAGTTAGAACTAGAAACATCTTTGTCGTTGCTTCAAGCAACCATTGAATCTACTGCTGATGGGATTCTGGCTGTAGACTGTGCAGGAAAAGTTGTCAGCTTTAACCGCAAGTTTGCCCAAATGTGGCAGTTGCCGGAGTTTCTGCTCGATTCGAGAGATAACAACCAAATTTTGGGGTTCGGAATCAACCAGTTAAAATACCCGGAAATATTTCTCAACCGCGCTCAAGAATTGTCCGATCGCCCGGCAGCAGAAAGTGTCGATATCATCGAGTTTAAAGATGGCAGAATCTTGGAACGCTACTCGCTACCGCAGCGCACAGGAGGCAAAATTACTGGTCGAGTATTCAGCTTTCGGGATGTAACCGAGCGCGTGCAATCCGAAGAAAAACTTCGCAAAAGCGAAGAACGCTTTCACCTGCTGACGCGGGCGACAAATGATGCTGTCTGGGATTTTGATTTGTTAAAAAATGAGTATTGGTTGAGTAAAGAGTTTGAAAAAGTTTTTGGATACAAACTCAACGAAACTCAGACGATAGAATTAGAATCCTGGTGGCTAAATATTCATCCCGAAGAACGGGAAAGAGTGATGTTAAGCTTCAAGGAAACAATGAACTCAGATGCTCAATGTTGGTCGGAGGAATACAGCTTTCACCGTGCAAGCGGGGGATATGTTTTTGTACTCGATCGCGGATACATCATCCGCGATGAAAGTGGCAAAGCAGTAAGGGCGATCGGCACGATGATGGACATCACCCAGCGCAAGCAAGCTGAAGAAATTATCCGCTATCAAGCTGTTTACGACCAACTCACAGGTTTACCGAACCGGATACTTTTTAACGAGCAACTGCAGGCGTCATTAAAAAAAGCTAAAATAACAAAAAAAATGCTAGCTGTGATGTTTTTAGACTTGGACAGATTCAAAAAGATTAATGATACACTAGGTCACGCTGCGGGCGATCGCCTGTTAGAAGGTTTTGCCGGACGCATCAGCGACACTTTGCGATCGACTGATACAGTAGCCCGCTGGGGAGGCGACGAATTTACCGTACTGCTTCCCGACATCAATTGCTTAGAAGATGCAGTTAAAACAGCTCAAAGAATACTCGACAATTTAAAGCCAGCATTTAAACTAGAAGGACAGCCGTTTCATGTCAGCAGCAGCATCGGCATTGCCCTTTATCCAAACGACGGCGAAGATGCCGAAACTTTAGTCAAAAATTCAGATGTCGCCTTGTATCGTGCTAAAGAAATGGGAAGAAATAACTATCAGTTATATACTTCAACAATTAATCCCCAAGGCAGCCACTTGCTGACTCTAGAAAACAGGCTGCACGAGGCTCTAGAACAGGGAGAATTTGAGGTTTTCTACCAGCCCAAAGTCAATATCACTACTTGGCAAATCCAGGGTATGGAAGCTCTGCTGCGCTGGCAACATCCCGAATTAGGTTTAGTTGATCCCGCTACATTTATTCCGATCGCCGAAGAGAACGGACTAATTGTACCTATTGGCGAATGGGTGCTAGAAACTGCCTGCACTCAGAATAAAGCTTGGCAGGATGCTTTGCAACCAGATTTGCGGGTAGCCGTCCACTTTTCGGCTCGCCAGTTCCAGCAATTTAATTTAGTACAAATGGTGGCCAACTGCTTGGAAAAAACTGGTTTAGCACCCCAGTATTTAGAGTTAGAAATTACCGAGACTACAGCCATGCAAGATGTGGATTATACCACAAAAGTTCTGAGGGAGTTGCAGAATATGGGAGTGCAGATTGCGCTGGACGGTTTTGGCACGGGTTATTGTTCTCTAAATTATCTCAAAAAGTTTCCATTGAATATCTTAAAAATTGACAAGTCCTTTGTCAGCGAACTGACGACAGATCCGTGCGAACGGGCGATCGCCAATGCTGTAGCGACGCTGGGGCGAGACTTGAAATTGACCGTAGTAGCCGAAGGAGTAGAAACTCAAGAGCAGTTGGAGTGTTTGCGCGAACTCCACTGTCAAGAAATTCAGGGTGACTATTTTAGCTCGGCGCTATCAGCAAACGATGCTAGTAAACTGTTGGGAAATTCTCTGTTGAGGAAAGTGAAAATTGCTTGAGACGGATCGGTGAGGGCGATCGGGCTTTAAGATTATTGAATGTTTAATTTTATGTATTGGATTGTTGACCCCTTTCTCTCACAAGCGTTAAATAGGTGAAAATCCAAGCAAACAAATTAATGCCAAGCTGGATAAATTATATCATTCCGGTGCAGCCGGAATTGATATTATCCTAAGAAAGCCGATTTGACTGAGTTTGATCGGCAAGCAATTGGGATGCAGATTCCCGTCTTGCCATCAGCCACCGTCTGCGTTTCCAATTCACCAAACCAGTGATTAATAAAACGGCGGGCATTAAGCCGATGAATACATAGAGAATGCGAGTATAAATTCCGCCTAAAAGACCGAAATGAAGAGTGCCGATCGCAATCATAAACTTGAACATAGGCGGCGGTTCTACAACCCGATTGACCTTCAACACTTTCCCACTGTATCGGTTCAGTTCTACGTTACTCAAAGCAAATCGAGTTGACTCGTGAGGAAGTTGCTTACTAACCGTAATTTTTTCAGGTCGATCTTCGTCAAAAACTATATAAGTCGTTTTTCCATCCGGCATAGCTGCATCAGCTTTGCGTAACAGTTGGCTTAAAGCTACGGGTTGTTTGGCAGGAGGTAATACTTTTGCAACTTGCGGAGGTTGATTGAATGCAAATAGCAGGGCTAAGCCTGAAAGCGTGGCACCTGTCGCAGCCATAATCAGTAAAAATGTACTTGATAAAATGCCTCCGACTTGATGGATGTCGTAACTTAATAACGGTAGTGGGGCCGTTGTGCGAACTGTAAAGCCGCTTTTCAATTTTCGCCAACCAGTCCACAACATTGTCCCTGTAATTACGATTAGTAAAAATAGCAAACCCGTCACGCCGACAATCACTTCTCCAACTTGACCTAGAGCTAAGTTGTAGTGCAAGTTGTAGATAAATCCCACTAGCGATCGCTCCCATTTTCTCGCCCCTAAAACCTTACCCGTGTAGGGATTGACAAATGTATCTAGGTTTTCCCCGTTTTTGGCTTTTATTGTTACCTGATAGCTGCCATCCGACGTTTGAGGAAAGCGAATCGACTCTAGAGGGAAGCCAGGATAAGCAGCTCGAACTGGCGCGACTATTTTATCAATGGATAATAGCTTTGCTTTGGGAACAACTCGCATTAAAGATGGGTTAATTGCGCGATCGAGTTCCTGGTGAAACACAATGGCGCTACCTGTCAAACCAATGATACTTAGTAATAGCCCGATTGCGAGCCCAATCGCACCATGTATTGTTACTATTGGTTGGCGAACTTTCATAATTTTCCACTCCTTATTTAGATAAAAACCGTATTTAGCGGTAGGTTAATGACACTAAATTTGAGATTTTGAACGGCGATAATTAGCCATAAAAACTATAGGGAAACTGTTCGCTGAACTGTAAATGGTGCGCCGGGAAAAACTGCATTTTTGTCGCGCGCAGATTCGTAAGAGTCCACATCAAACAAGTTCTTGATATTTAGCGCGAATCGCCAGTTGTTGCGGTAAAAAAATGCCGCATCCGTTAGTAGATCGCTGGGCAACTCAAAAGTATTCCCCAAGTCTCCCTGTCTCTCTCCAGTAAACAACACGCCGGCGCCGAATCCTAAGCCTTGTAAATCTCGACTTTTAATTTCATAACTAACCCATAAACTGGCGTTATGTCGCGGCACATTGTTCGGCTGATTTCCCTTAAACTCCGGTCTGGGATATTCAGTAAATTCGGCATCTCGGTCATCGCGGGTTTGCTCAACCGAATCAAAACGTCCACCCAGTAAAATTTTTACATGGCCTCCGATCGAGATTAAATCTTGGACGCAAACACAGATTGAAATTTGAGTGTCATAGCCGTCAGAGCTTCTAGTCGTGAATGGAATCTCACCTCTTTCATAAACAGGATTGAACAAATCTAGCGCAGGCAGAGTAACAGAAAATCTCACCGTTGCGCTCGTGTTTCGCAGCAATTCCACCCCGAACAATAATTCTTGGTGAATATTGCCTGTTTCGACATTGCCGATTAAATCGGTTTGCCGCGTGTAGTAATCGGCATGAGTTTCACCGATAAACGCAGTCCGATTAACGGTTCTGTTATTCGCCGCCTGGCTTGGAGAAACAATCCCTTCATCCGTAGCACCATAAAAACCACGTCACTCACTCTCCTGTACCGCATTTTGTTTTGCCGCCACCGCAATAAGTCGCAAACCAAGGACTGAATTTAGCCGCATCTTCTTGATCGTTGGTCATATTCACAAGCGTGGCAAAGCTAGATGGCTTACTGGCATACCGAAAGTGCATATGTATTGGTTCGCCGTTTGATGCACCGTGCGGCGGGACGAAACTGAGATACTGGAACTGATTGCAGCCTGGATCTTGCTTTTCTTGTTTCACCAACTCAAATAAATCCCAAGTCATTTTATATTCGGCGTAATACTTGGCATCGCCAGTTGCACCCATGTAGACATACTGGCAGTTGCGCGCGAGCGGTTTTTTCCCGGCTGCATCTGCGTAGAAGGTGAATTTCTCCATTTTTTCGACATCAATGCGTTTGGGGTTGCGCGGATCTTTGACAGAGTTCTGGTGTTCTGTGTTGAGATTAAACACGCCATTAAATCCTAAGTAAGGGACTTTATAAGCATTCATCGAGATAACTTGAGTGGCTACAGGCGATCGAGGTGTAATTTTGGGGGGCGCTTGATCCGCAGTCTTTTCAGAAGGACTTGCAATGTTTTCTGAGGCTGGTTTCGCGTCAGGTTGATTTGCTTCAGGTGGATTTGATGAGGATTGACAAGCGATCGCCATTACCCCAGTTACAGCTAGAATTGTTTTGAGTTGAAATCGTTGCATGAATATCTCACGGTAAAAAAAATTAGAGCGCGAGCGAGTTGTTGCCAACTCGCAAAATAACTATCAAAACTGCACGGTAAATGAACCAATTACTGTCAATGGTTCACCAGGCTGATTGCCTGACTCGCGGCCACCACTGACAGATTTAAAGTAGTTGACATTGAACAGGTTTTTGATATTGATGGCAGCTCGCCAATTATCGCGCTGATAAAAAACAGCAGCATTGGGGAGGAAATAACTATCCACTTGAAAGCTGTTAGCTAAATCCCCTTGTCTCTCGCCCACATAGCTGAACCCAAGTCCCAAACCTAAACCTTGCAACTCGCCGCTTTGAATTTGATAAGTTGTCCACAGACTACCGCTATGTTTGGGAACATTAAACAATCTGTTGCCCACCAAATCGCGGTCTGTATCTGCTGTAACTTCAGCGTCCGTATAGGCGTAAGCTGCAATAATATTCCAACCAGGCAAAATTTGTCCCGAAATATCGAGTTCAACACCGCGACTTTGCTGTTCCCCAGAGGCAATTGAGAATAAAGAATTATTCGGATCTCTGACAGCAACGTTTTGTTTTTTAATGTCAAAGTATGCCACTGTAGCCGCCAGCCTTCTGTCGAGCAACTCAGCTTTGACACCGACTTCGTAGCCTTTTCCGGTTTCGGGTTCGATCAGAGCGCCCCCGGCTGTTGTTGCCGAACCTGGAGTAAAAGAGCGCGAATAACTCGCATAAAGAGAAACTTCTGGAATGGGTTGATAAACAATCCCTAGACGGGGGGTAAAATCATCGTAATTTTGAGTCGAAACGCTTCCTTCACCTGAGTCGTTTCTTTGCTCTGCGGTGTCATAGCGAAGACCTGCTAGTAGCTTTAAATTATCGAAGATTGCAATTTGATCTTGCACGTAGAAACCATATCTATGTGTTTCTACATTAGTCTTGCTAAAAAGAGGTAGTGTATCTTCATCTGGTTTGGGAACCGATCTGTAAACCGGATTGAAAACATTTACCGGGATCGGTGTTTCAAAATCACCGACTGTGACAACTCTTTGATCGCTGTAGGCGATGTCTGCACCAAATATGAGGGTGTGTTGGACTGAACCTGTAGCAAAATCGCCGACGATGTTTGTTTGGAGGGTGTAGTTTTTATCTTTGGAGTCTTGAGAAGCCCAAAAGAGATCGGTGGTGCCAGTTTCCTCATCAAAGCCAAGTTCTTGAAGACCGATTACATTGAAATCGAAGCTGTAGGATGCGTAGCGAAACGCATTTCTCAGCTTCCAGTTGTCACTGAAACGGTACTCGAATTTGTAGCCAACATTAAAGTCTTGGGTGTCGATCGCATCATCGGGATCGCTAGCAACACGATCGCGCGGAACGTCAACAACCCGACGACCAATCACAGGCAGTCCATTATCAGCAGCCCGCTTATCATCGATGTATTCTAGAGAAACTGTCAAGTCGGCGCGATCGCTTATTTTCCAAGCCAGCGTCGGCGCAATAGATAACCGCTGGTTGTCTTGGGTAAAGCCCCGATAACTATCACTTGTTTGGTACGCTCCGTTCAGGCGGTACAGCAGGCTGCCATCTGAGGTTAAAGGGCCGGAAATGTCAAAGCGGGGTCGGATAAAACTCTGGTTTCCAAGTTGCAGTTCAGCTTCGTAGAAAGGTTCTGACAGCGGTTGTTTGGATACTAAGTTAATTAAACCGCCTGGTTGAATCTCGCCGTACAAAATTGAAGCTGGCCCTTTCAGAACTTCAACGCGATCGAGGTTGGCGACTTCTGGAATAGACTGCGCGCCGTATCGCACGAACCCATCTCGCAATACAGGAGCATCGTTAAAACCTCGAAGGCCAAATGTGATACTTCGACCTGCTGTTTCTCCGCCAAATGTGACACCGCTAACGTTGCGTAATGCTTCTTCGAGTCGCACCACTTGTTGATCTTCTATCACTTCTTGAGGGACAACTTGGATCGACTGAGGAATGTCTCTCGTTGGCGTGTCGGTTCTCGTCGCAGTCGAAGCAATCGGAGCTCGATAGGGAGTTTGCTGTCTGGCGGTGACGGTAATTTGAATTTCTTTTGTGCTGACACTCAGAATTAAACCGCTATCGCTTTTAACGACACCTGCTGTTGGCAAATTTTCTTTCCCTGTAATCACGATGCGGATACTATTGCCATCAACAGCAGTCACCGTGACTGAATTAATCCCCTCCAATGGATTCTCGGCATTAAATTCTCCACCCCCTGGTAGGGCTAATTGAGCATTGGCAATCTCAGCGATCAGGGTTTTTCCTTCTGCCCTAGTATTCGCTTGCAGCACTTGCCCGGAAGCTGTTTCTAAAATGACTTCTAAACCTTCTGGAGTTGAGTTTAGTCGCACTCCTGTTACTTGTACGACTGATTGAGAGATTTGCACTCCTGAAGAGAAGCTAAAACTTGGTTGTCGCGGCAATAACCCCTCTGCACTGGTGCTGGGTTGCTGGATTTCGTTGACTTTCGCGATTTCTGTTATTGGTACTAATGGCTGTGCGGATGCTAGTGAGATATTAGACATCTCCACAGACTCTTCTGGGGCAGGCATCTTGCCTGCCATTGACTGTATTTTTACAGTCGATTTATTAAGAGTAAAACTTTCGCTCTCGATAGGATTTGAAGTATCAAAGGTCAAGTTGGAATTTGGTTGGTTCTCTTCCCCGACTGCAGGAGATTCAACTTCTAACTCGCTCGCTTCTATTTCCGAATTTTCTGACCTCGGTATTTCCGATGAAGGTGTTACTAATTCGGCTGTTTCCGAAGCTCTCACCTGCCCTATTGCTAGTAATGAAGTCAAGTTGGAATTTGGTTGGTTCTCTTCCCCGGCTACAGGAGATTTAACTTCTAACTCGCTCGCTTCTCTTTCCGAATTTTCTGACCTAGGTATTTCCGATGAAGCTGTTACTAATTCGGCTGTTTCCGAAGCGCTAGCCTGCCCTATTGCTAGGAATGACATCGTACCAACTAAACACAAAGAATGGACTAAATTAAAACGTTTCACAATTAAACCTCACACACGACTAAATGAACTTGAACAGAAATCATGGAACTTATTGCAGGATTACGGTTTTTATCCTGCCACCAAGATACCTAACCGTTGCTGGGAGCTACGAAGGTTGGCAAACCCAATCTGGGTCAACCATTCTAAGATTGTTGGCGGGGGCCAAATACGTCCGCCACAGATGACGTAGTAGATTAGAGAAAATAAACTAAGTGGTGAACTCAGTTTGTCGCGATCGCCTGGACGAAACATATCATTAACGATCGCGCTGCCACCCGATCGCAGTGCTTGAAATGCCTTTGATAGTGTCACTTCGCACTGCTCAGCTTTCAGCCAATGCAGAATATTAGAGAGAAAAACAACATCATAATTGGTGTCCCAATCTGTCTCTAGTAAATTGCCTTCAATGTAACGAATGCGCGAACTCAACCCGGCCTCTTCAATTCTTAGTTTACCTGCTTTTATCGCATTAAGAAAATCCAGAACATCTACTTTTAAATCTGGATACTGCTGGCAGAAAGTAATGCTGTATTCAGCAGGCCCACCAGCCACATCCAGCAATCGTTTGGGTGCCGGATTTAGCTTGGCAAACTTTGATTCTTGAGTAAGTTTGTAGCGCTCGCCTTGGCGGTTTACAAATCCAAAGCCGTCTAGACTTTCTAGCAAAACTTGCATTCCGCGAGCATCGCAATTTAGGGATTTTGCTAGCTCAGCAGCAGTTTTGGGATGCTCTTTCAAGGCATCAAAAACTCCCAATCGCACTGCAGTTACTACAGCTTGACTGACTCCCATGCCGAGCATTGCTAATAAAAATGGCGAGAGTTCTTTTCTGGTTTGGAGCGCGATCGCTTCTAGGATATTTTCTGGTTTTACACTCAGTCGCATTGATTTTTTCCTAGTCTGATTAAAGTTAACATGAGTTTTGAACTCTTTTTTACCAGAAATAGACTGCTCAACAGAGAGAACCCACTTACTGCTAATGTCACTCTCCTGTACCGCATTTTGTTTTGCCGCCACCGCAATAAGTCGCAAACCAAGGACTGAATTTAGCCGCATCTTCTTGATCGTTGGTCATATTCACAAGCGTGGCAAAGCTAGATGGCTTACTGGCATACCGAAAGTGCATATGTATTGGTTCGCCGTTTGATGCACCGTGCGGCGGGACGAAACTAAGATACTGGAACTGATTGCAGCCTGGATCTTGCTTTTCTTGTTTCACCAACTCAAATAAATCCCAAGTCATTTTATATTCGGCGTAATACTTGGCATCGCCAGTTGCACCCATGTAGACATACTGGCAGTTGCGCGCGAGCGGTTTTTTCCCGGCTGCATCTGCGTAGAAGGTGAATTTCTCCATTTTTTCGACATCAATGCGTTTGGGGTTGCGCGGATCTTTGACAGAGTTCTGGTGTTCTGTGTTGAGATTAAACACGCCATTAAATCCTAAGTAAGGGACTTTATAAGCGTTCATCGAGATAACTTGAGTGGCTACAGGCGATGGAGGCGTAATTTTGGGGGGCGCTTGATCCGCAGTTTTTTCAGAAGGACTTGCAATGTTTTCTGAGGCTGGTTTCGCATCAGGTTGATTGACTTGTGCTGAATCTGATACGGGTTCACAAGCGATCGCCATTACCGCAGTTAGAATGAGAATTAGATTAAGTTGAAATCGTTTCATGGTGGAGTCTCCTGGTAGAAAAATTTAGAACGCGAGCCAGTCGTTGCAAAGTTGCAAAATAACTATCAAAACTGCACGGTAAATGAAGCAATTACTGTCAATGGTTCACCAGGCTGATTGCCTAAGCCGCGGGAACCACTGACAGATTTAATGTAGTTGACATTGAACAGGTTTTTGATATTGATGGCAGCTCGCCAATTATCGCGCTGATAAAAAACAGCAGCATTGGGGAGGAAATAACTATCCGCTTGAAAGCTGTTAGCTAAATCCCCTTGTCTCTCGCCCACATAGCTGAACCCAAGTCCCAAACCTAAACCTTGCAACTCGCCGCTTTGAATTTGATAAGTTGTCCACAGACTACCGCTATGTTTGGGAACATTAAACAATCTGTTGCCCACCAACTCGCGGTCTGTATCTGCTGTCACTTCAGCGTCCGTATAGGCGTAAGCTGCAATAATATTCCAACCAGGCAAAATTTGTCCCGAAATATCGAGTTCAACACCGCGACTTTGCTGTTCCCCAGAGGCAATTGAGAATAAAGAATTATTCGGATCTGTGACAGCAACGTTCTGTTTTTTAATGTCAAAGTATGCCACTGTAGCCGCCAGCCTTCTGTCGAGCAACTCAGCTTTGACACCGACTTCGTAGCCTTTTCCGGTTTCGGGTTCGATCAGAGCGCCCCCGGCTGTTGTTGCCGAACCTGGATTAAAAGAGCGCGAATAACTCGCATAAAGAGAAACTTCTGGAATGGGTTGATAAACAATCCCTAGACGGGGGGTAAAATCATCGTAATTTTGAGTTGTTTCGCTTGCATCTGGGTTGGAAGTACCCGGAAGCTCTCGGTTTTTTTGATCTGCGGTGTCATAGCGAAGACCTGCTAGTAGCTTTAAACTCTCGAAGATTGAAATTTGATCTTGCACGTAGAAACCATATCGGCTTGTCTTTACCCTAGTTCCTCCAAAACCAGCTAGTGTATCCTCATCAGGCCTGGGAATTTGTCCGTAAACCGGATTGAAAATATTGAGGGTTTGCGGTGTGATAAAATCACCGACTGCGAAAATTCTTTCATCGTTGTAGCTGATGTCTGCACCGAATATGAGGGTGTGTTTGACTGAACCTGTAGCAAACTCACCTACGATGTTTGTTTGGAGGGCGTAGTTTTTATCTTGGCCGTCTTGAGAAGCCAAGAAGCGATTAACTTCAGCAGTTTCTTCATCAAAGAAAAATGGCAGAGCGACTACATTGAAATCGAAGTTGTAGGATGAATAGCGAAAGGCATTTCTTAGCTTCCAGTTGTCACTGAAACGGTACTCGAAATTGTAGCCAACATTAAAGTATTGAGTGTCTACTCTATCCTCGGGTTCGCCGGCAACACGATCGCGCGGAACGTCAACAACTCGATTGCCAAGAGCAGGCAGTCCGTGATCGGCAGCCCGCCGATCGTCGGTGTATTCAAGAGAAACTGTCAAGTCGGCGCGATCGCTTATTTTCCAAGCAAGCGTCGGCGCAATAAAGAACCGCTGAGCGTTTTGGTCGTAGTCCGAAAAATTCTCACTTGTTCGGTACAATCCGTTCAGGCGGTAAAGCAGGCTGCGATCTGAGGTTAAAGGGCCGGAAATGTCAAAGCGGGGTTCTATAAAATTTCGGCTTCCAAGTTGCAGTTGGGCTTCGTAGAAAGGTTCTGATAACGGTTGTTTGGATACTAAGTTAATTAAACCCCCTGGCTGAATTTCTCCGTACAAAATTGAAGCTGGCCCTTTCAGAACTTCAACGCGATCGAGGTTGGCGACTTCTGGAAAACTTTCAAAAGTACCGTACCGCCTAAACCCATCTCGCAATACAGGAGCATCGTTAAAACCCCGAAGGCCGAAGCTGCCACCCCGCCCTGTAGACTCTCCGCCCAATGTGACACCGCTAACGTTGCGGAGTGCCTCATCTAAGCGGGTGACTTGTTGATCTTCTAGCACTTCTTGAGGAACTACTTGGATCGACTGAGGAATGTCTCTCGTTGGCGTGTCGGTTCTCGTCGCAGTCGAAGCAATCGGAGCTCGATAGGGAGTTTGCTGTCTGGCGGTGACGGTAATTTGAATTTCTTTTGTGCTGACATTCAGAACTAAACCGCTATCGCTTTTGACGACACCTGCTGTTGGCAAATTTTCTTTCCCTGCAATCACGATGCGGATACTATTGCCATCAACAGCAGTCACCGTGACTGAATTAATCCCCTCCAATGGATTCTCGGCATTAAATTCTCCACCCCCTGGTAGGGCTAATTGAGCATTGGCAATCTCAGCGATCAGGGTTTTTCCTTCTGCCCTAGTATTCGCAACCAGCACTTGCCCGGAAGCTGTTTCTAAAATGACTTCTAAACCTGTCGGAGTTGAGTTTAGTCGGACTCCTGTTACTTGTACGACTGATTGAGAGATTTGCACTCCTGAAGAGAAGCTAAAACTTGGTTGCTTGCGCGGCAATAACCCCTCTGCATTGGTGCTGGGTTGTTCTATTTCGTTGACTTTATGAATAGATGTCGTCGGTATCGATCGCGCAGCAGCTACTGGTGGAGGATTGGGGATAGAGGTAGAGCGATCGTCCTTGTTGGAAATATTTTGCGTCAACTCGGGATGGGGTTGGCGTGAGTCGTCTGCCGCAGTTTGCTTTGTTTCAAGCTTCTGACTTTTAATCAACGAGTTCACCTGAATGGGAAGTTCTGGCTGTAACCCAGTGGCGATCGCGGGCTCTTGTTGAGGCAATTCCTCTGATTCACGATGAATCTCGATCGCCGAATGTGCGATCGATCGCGATCGCGATCGATCGGATGCTGTTAAGTCCCCTTTAGCAGCCTCAGCCGCCACTGAAGGCGCGATACCAATACTCCGCAGTGCAACGCACGCCAATGATAAATACAGTTTCATCTTCAAACCACACACCGGTAATATTTGGGGGCTGCTACGCAATTCGTAAGGGTGGCGGTCAACAACCCAGCACTTTATCAGTAATAATTTGCAGTAACTCGCTCAAAATATAATAACTGTGGTGTCAATGTCAAGTAAAATTTTCACTTATTTATCAATAATCATTTTCATTTATTAGTAAAAGGCGCCGGAGGGCTGATGGCCGATTAGGGGGCCGGCCGTTGATGTCAACAAACAGGTTCTACCTCCAGTCCGGCCTGTGAGACCCTCCGGCCCGAGGGCCTGTGAGGACTCGATCTATAAGCTTCGGACTTAAGTCAAAGAGCGGACTGGAGGCTTAAGTTGACATTGATGCTAGACCTAATCAATAACTAATCTTAATAAGCTCTGACAACAGCCTGAGAAGAACTTATTGAGAAGGAAGATCGGGCGATCGCGCGTTACCGATCGCTCGGCCTGGACTGAACCGAGAAACCAGATCCACAAGCGCGGCAAGTCGTTTTCAAGGCGATCGGACTCAGCAGCAGCAGCCGAAGTTAAGGTAACAGCCGATCGCCCGCCCTGGTTAAAACTTAAAATAGTGTGCAGAATAACGGACTTGTACCTCAAGACAGAGGAAAATATCGCTACTCCAACATAAAGGCTTTGTCTATGCAGCCAATTCGCACATTTAACGTTTCCCCGTCGCTACCGGCAATTCTCGAACCCCTGCGCCAGCTTGCCTACAACTTGCACTGGGATTGGAACGTTGATACCAAAGACCTTTTCCGCCGCCTCGATCGAGACCTCTGGGACTCCAGCAACCAAAACCCGGTGCTGATGCTCGGAACCATATCTCAAGAGCGACTGCAAGAAATGGCAGAAGACGAAGGCTTCATTGCCCAAATGAACCGAGCAGCCCAACAATTAGACGATTATCTCAAAAATCGCGCCTGGTACCGCAAACAGCGCGGTACAGAGCAGCAAGAATGCTACGCTTACTTTTCGATGGAATTCGGCTTAGTTAAAGCCCTACCAATCTATTCCGGCGGTTTGGGCGTACTCGCAGGCGACCACCTCAAATCAGCTAGCGATTTGGGCTTGCCCTTAGTCGGTGTCGGCCTGCTTTACCAAGAAGGCTATTTTTCGCAGTATCTCAACGCCGACGGCTGGCAGCAAGAACGCTATCCGCTCAACGATTTCTACAATATGCCGCTGCACCCAGAACGCAATCCCGACGGTTCGGAATTGCGGATTGAGGTGGACTATCCCGGCCGCAAGGTGTACGCCCGGATTTGGCGAGTACAAGTGGGAACGGTTCCTTTGTACCTAATGGATACAAATATTGAACCTAACAGCCGCTACGACCAAGATATTAGCGACCAACTGTACGGCGGTGACAAAACTCTGCGGATGCACCAAGAAATCATGCTGGGCATCGGCGGCGTGAAAATGCTCAAGGCCCTGGGGCTGACAGTTACGGCTTATCACATGAATGAAGGCCACGCAGCTTTCATGGCTTTGGAACGAATTCGGATGCTGATGGAAGAATATCACCTGAGTTTCGTGGAAGCGGAACAGGTGGTGGTGTCGAGCAGTATGTTTACGACTCACACGCCGGTGCCTGCTGGGTTTGACTTGTTCGAGCCGGATATGGTGATGCACTATCTCGATCGGTATCCCAAAATGTTTGGCTTGTCGCAAGATGAGTTTTTGGGATTGGGCAGGGAGAATACTGGCGATTTGTCCGCACCTCTGAATATGGCAATTTTGGCTATTAAAATGTCGAGTTTTGTCAACGGGGTGGCGGCTTTGCACGGTGTGGTGTCGCGCCCGATGTTTCAGGGGTTGTGGCCGGGTTTACCGCAGGAAGAAGTGCCGATTACTTCGATTACCAACGGGGTGCACGCTCGCAGTTGTGTGGCGAAGTCTACTCAGGAACTGTACGATCGATACCTCGGCCCGGACTGGGAAATGACCGGCAAGGACGATCGTCTGTGGGACAGGCTTTCGTCGATTCCTGATGAGGAACTGTGGCGCAATCACGAACGCTGCCGGTCGGAGTTGGTGGTGTTCGCGCGGGAGTGGCTGCAAAAGACTTTGCGCGAGCGCGGTGCGGCCCAAACGGAAATCGAAAACGCGCGCGAGGCTCTCAATCCCAAGGTGCTGACGATCGGGTTTGCCCGCCGCTTTGCTACTTACAAGCGGGCGACGCTATTTTTGCGCGATGTCGATCGAATTATGCGGATCATGCGGGACAAAAACCGCCCCGTGCAGTTTGTGATTGCTGGGAAAGCTCACCCGATGGATATTCCGGGTAAGGAATTGATTCGAGATATCGTTCACTTCATCCGCGAGCACGAGACGATGAGTTCGATGGTGTTTCTGCCGAACTACGACATTAACGTCGCTCGGATGATGGTGTCGGGGTGCGATGTGTGGCTGAATACGCCGCGCCGCCCCCGGGAGGCTTCGGGTACTTCCGGGATGAAGGCTTCGATGAACGGTTTGCCGAATCTGAGCATCCTCGACGGCTGGTGGGATGAGGCTGATTATGTTCGTACCGGTTGGCCGATCGGACATGGGGAGTTTTACGAAGATACTAAGTATCAGGATGAGGTCGAGGCGAATGCTTTGTACGACTTGATGGAAAAGGAAGTTGTACCGCTGTTTTACAATCGGGATACTGACGGCATTCCCCGGGGTTGGACGGCGAAAATGAAGGATTCTATTCGCTTGAATTGTCCTTTGTTCAATACTGCTCGGATGGTGAAGGATTACGCGCGGCGGGCATATTTCCCGGTGAGCGATCGCTTCCACACGATGACTTCGGATAATTGCGCTGCGGCGAAGGATTTGTCTCACTGGAAGAAGCACGTTCTCGCGAAGTGGAACGATATTAAGATTGAGGCTGTTGATATTTCCCAGGATAAGGAAGTTAAGGTCAATCAGTCGATCGCTGTTAAATCTCGGATTAATCTGATGGGATTGACGCCTGCGGACGTGCAAGTCGAACTTTATCAAGGTTCGGTTGATGCTAACGGAAATATCATCGGTGGCGTGCCGGTGGTAATGGAGTATTTGGGAGAAGATTCTCACAATACTAGCCTTTATACGGCTGACATTACTTATACTTCTAGCGGCTTGCAAGGTTTGTCGTTGCGAGTTTTGCCGAAGCACGACAATCTCAGCAGTCCTTATGAAGCTGGCGTGATTCTCTGGGCACATTAGTCAGTTGACAGTTGACAGTTGACTGTTGACAGTTGACGGTTGACTGTTGACGGTTGACTGTTGACGGTTGACTGTTGTCATGCCCTATTCTGTCATTCTTCCTCTCTTGTTATCTTGCTTGGGGAATGACGATGTAGCCGGTTGTGCGATCGCCCAAAACTAAATTTCGCTCGATTCCCCAGTACCACCAGTGCGCGCCGATATAAGCGCACAGCAAGGCATCTAGCTTGTCTTCTAAGGCTTTGAGGGTGGCGGTGCTGGTGGGCATTTCGGGGAGGTTTGAACCGCTCGCAGGCAAGATGCCTGTGCCACAGCTCGCAGGCAAGATGCCTGTGCCACAGCTCACAGGCAAGATGCCTGTGCCACAAGACAGATTTAGAGAGGGTTCAAGGCTCGGTAAAATATCTAAAATGTACTGGCAGAGCTTCATCAATTCTAGTTGACGTTCTGCCAGTTTTCCTTTTTTGTATTTGATGATTTTGTCTAATTTAAATAAGTTTATTGTGGCTGGATGGGGATAGACTTCTATTTGATATCTGCCTAGTTTTTGAGATTCTATTATCGGTGCGTGGACAAATCCTCTGGCTTCTAAACTGAGGCCGAATTCGATTGTTTTTTGGGCGAAGGGGCGGGAAAGATTGGCGGGATAGCAGCCTGCGTGGTAGCGCCCGAAGTGTTTGTGGGTGAGTTTGTCTGCCGCGCGCATTCCGGTTGGGTTGGCGATGATTGTGGGGGCGTCTACGGCGACGATCGCACTTTCGGTTGGGGAGACTTGGGTATCGATCCAGGTGAGGATGTCGTTCAGGGATTGTTGGCGATCGCACTCTATTAATTGCAGTCGATCGTTTTCCCAGTTTAAGCAGCACAATCCGCTTGCTCCTGAACTCCAACCTAAGTCTATGCCGATAAATTTCATAGCTAACCCGGTTCAACTTTTATTTTGTTTCTGATCCGATGGCGGGGACTGTTTTTGTACTTGTTTTTGACGTTCTCTGACAGCTTGTTCCAAAATGAATGCTGACAAGCCGCTGATTGAACGGCGTTCCTCATTTGCCCACTCTTGAAGTAGGTCATAAATTCCATCTGCTAAGGAGGTTGATACACGTTTAGCCATTAGAAATTGAGTATTTTTTTATTTAGGGCGATCGTCATTGTCCAGTATTGTAAACAATTTTGTCGAATATGCAGCACAATGCTGCTTTTGCACAGCACTATGCGCCGATAGCGCGTGCAGATTGTGCTGTATCTAGACCATTATGTAAATATGGAGCATATATGCTTGACTGGTGCGGCATATATGGATAAAATCTTAGAGAGTCAAAAGCCAGCGCTGAACTTTTGCAGGGCCCGCGCTGGCTGATGCTTCCCCAAATACAAGGAGACAATCCAAATAAAAGGAGACAATTACTATGGTAAAGCCTGTGAGCGACGGGAAGGAATATCACCGCGGCTATCAACAAGCTTTAGATGATTTTGGCATCACGCAACTGCTGTCGCGCATCCGCAGCTACTCGGATGAGGATTTTGAGGCCGATCGCGCGCGCATGACTGGGCCAGAGATCGAAAGCTTTGCGGTGTTTCTGATTTTGCGCGTGGGGGCGAATCTGAACGGAAGTGCGATCGCCCGCTACCTCAACACTCTGAGAAAAGCCAATTCTCCGACGATCGCCGATCGCCCCGCGATCGAACTCAACTCAAATTCGCGATCGAAAACACCTGAAAAGTCAAAGGAGGGCGATCGCACTTCTTGGGCGATCGTCCGAATTTTACCGAATGCTGAGCATTATACGATCGCGCGTTTTGTCAACCGCCAGGATGCGGACGATCGGCGGAGGGCGTTGTGTCGGTTTATTCCAGGGGGTGTGTTTGAAGTTGTGATGTGCGATCGCACCTAATCAATAAACACAAATCCCATCTTTTTAAGGGGAACTTTGTATCTCTCACTTGTTGTTAAGTTTCGATCCCCCTAAATCCCCCTTCTTAAGGGGAGTAGGGGTTGACTTTGAATGCTCTTGTCCCCCCCTTAAGAAGGGGGGTTAGGCAGGGTGGATTAATTGTCATCCTAGAAATAGGTACGTAATTGGGCTTTAGCCCTCTTTAGACGTATATATAAAGAGGGCTAAAGCCCAACTACGTACCTTTATTAATATAACACTTGCGTCCCAGACGCGAGCTTTGAGCGGTGCTTTCTGTCGTTTCAGATTTCTTCTCCCCACAATAAAACCACCCTGCTTAAGAAGGGGGGTTAGGGGGGATCGAAACTATTTTGGCATCCAATCAACCAGCCCCAAATTTATTTAGAGGGTTGAGAAGGTTCGGGACTTACAATTAACAATTGATCGCCGGATTGACTTTATTGAATAGCCATCACTGGCGGGCGATCTTGAGGGTCTGTTTGCTGTTCTTTTGTTAAAGCCGGAAACAGATAAATCCAGTTCCCTCTCTCCAAAAGCAACCGCCAAACTCTAGGTTCTTTGGGATTATTAATATCAGTATAATCTCTTTTGCTCAAATCTGCAAATAGACCCGCATCGCCGATCGCCTTAAATCCTTTGGGGGCTAATCGGAGTGTTGGATCGTCGAGTTTTCTGCGTAAAGCAATGTTGTCTTGCTTGGCGATTAAGGCAACGGCGGGTAAAGACGAATTTTCGCCGACATCGCGTCGGGCATCGGCAATACCTTGGTGGTATGCTGACCAGAATAAGACTAGCAATACCCAACCGACGATGATAATTTCGTCAACGAGCAATCGCAGCAATCTTATTGAGTTCAATCGATTGACATTAAATTGTTGCCAAGAGTTCAGGATGCGGTAAAGCCACCTGAATCTTCTGCCGTAAAGATAGGAAATCCACCCTGTAATTATGCTATTGATTTTAGCAGCAACTGTCTTGTTGATACTGTTGATCGGCCACAAAGTGAGGTAAATTGCTAGGGATGTGAGCAGAAGGGCGATCGCACTTTTGACGATCGTCTGGCCATCACCTAAAAATACCTGAAGCGGTACTATAAAAAACGATTCTACTGGTAAATCGAGGGTAATTACATTTAGCTGAAAGCAGTAAAAATAAGACCAGCGATAAATCCCGCCCGTGAAAAACAAAGCGATACTAAACAAGCCAACAACACTGGCAAAGTTGCCTAAAATAAGGGATGAGTAAAAATGAAGCTTTGCGGCAAGCTAAGTTGAGTCAAATTAGCCGCCATCCTTTTTATTGGTCGCCGTTTATTTTAATTGGCGATGCGAGGTAGTTATGGCCTTTGTCATCAGGCGGTTGAAACCACGTTGACACAAACGAAGAAACCCGGCGGTTGAAATTGCGTTTACACAAACGAATAAACCCGGCGGTTGAAATTGCGTTTACACAAATGAATAAACCCGGCGGTTGAAATTGCGTTTACACAAACGAAGAAACCCGGCGGTTGAAACCGCGTTTAAACAAACGAAGAAACCCGGCGGTTGAAACCGCAGCTACACAAACAATGTCCGCCTTCGCGGACTAATACCAAATTCCGCTTAAATATTCCGTTTATTTCTTAGTCTGCGGAGGCAGACTTCGTTTGACAAGGAGCGGTTTCAACCGCCGAATAACTCTCACGGCGATTTAACTTCAGTCTCTTGACTTATAACTACTGGCGGCGACAAAGTAGGCTCAGATTCTGCCACATTCAACTGACCGCCGCAGCAGCGCAATTCGTAAAGTTTAGCATTAATTTGATACTCATATTGACTTAATAACCTTGCATAAATATAGCCAGCTTTTCCATCCAAAAAGCCTAACTGAATGAAGTAAAATAAAATAAATCTGAGCATTGGTTTAAAAGGCAGCCACACCCAAACTTTTTTGAGAAATCGTTTCCGCTGTACGGCATCTCCAAATAAGTTAGCGCCAATAGTACCGCTGTCGTCGCGCCCTTCAATAATATTGTAATACACGCGAGCTTCCCAATTAGAATAGCGGTTGTGCCGTTCTATCCAGTGAAATAAATCGCGGTAATCCTCGTGGATCATGTCATTTTTTAAGTAGCCGACTTGACCGGCTAAAATGACGTGTTCGTGAACTTCGTTGTCGCCAGTATTGGGGACGGATTCAGTGCCGAGATTTTCGTAACGGCCTTTTTGATGCTTGAACAAACGCAAATTCCAGTCGGGATATCGGCCGCCGTAACGCAGCCACTGACCTAAAAATAAGACTTTGCGGTTGAGGTAGTAGCCGTCAAAATTGGGGTCTTCGATCGCCCGCGCGATTTCGTCCCAAAGTTCCGGGGGAATGCGCTCGTCGCAATCGACAATTAATACCCATTCGTTGCGAAAGGGCAGATTGTCCAAAGACCAATTTTTCTTTTTCGGCCAGCGGTTGTCGAAGTAGAATTGCACTACTTTTGCGCCGCTGCTGATGGCAATTTCTACCGTGCGATCGCTGCTTTGGGAATCAACCATGAAAACTTCATCCGCCCTGGCAATGCTGGCCAGACACGCAGGTAGATTAAGTTCTTCGTCTTTTGCCGGAATGAGAACTGAAACCGGAATCTTGGATGAACTAGATGTCATAATCGAGTGCTTGAACCTGAATGCGGTCGAGTTTTGGTGGATGAAGTGCGATCGGCACAGCCGCGCCGACGACTTGAGCAGCGAGGGATATTGCCTATAGCCTAATGCCTGCTGGTCGATTTCGGTGCAAAAATCATGCCGCGGACGGCTGCACTCAAATAACCGATTTGACCCCAAGCAAAAACGAAATTTTCAAAGCGCAGCCCTGGATCTCTAATGTATTTAAAAGACTTGTAGACACCCCTCAATATTCTTTCACCCCCCCGCCAAAGCTGAGCAATACCGGCTCGATCGGACAATTGTTCCCGATAACACTCGCTGATGCCTTGCCACCACCCGCGCTCTAGAAACCAAGCTTTGTTGAGCCTTTCTGCTGCGACATTGTGCAGCACCAGGGCCTCCGGTAGATAAATTACTTGCCAACCTAGCTCTAATGCTAATTCTGTGGCGCGCAATTCTTCATTTGACAGCAACTTTTTGCCGACTCTACCGAGTTTGACATCAAAGCCGTCAATTTGTTCGAGAAAAGCGCGCCGGATCGAGTAGTTTACACCCCTGGGAGTCAAACCGGCAGCAGTCACGTACAGGCAAGTATCGCCTAAATCGTATGCTCCCAAGTTCTGGGCCAATCCCGCTGACAGCCATTCGGGCGGGCTGACTCCACAAGGCCAGAGCAAATTGACTTTGCCACCAGCTACGGCGAGTTTTTGATTGCTTTGATAAGCGCTGTGCAGCACCCTGAGCCAATTCGGCTCAGCAACAGCGTCGTCGTCGAGATAAGCCAATATTTCGCTGCGAGCTTGCTTAGCGCCGGTGTTCCGGGCTACTGACAGACCGATTTCGGGTTCCCAGACGTACTTGAGACGCCGATCGCCCAGTCTTGCTTCTACCACCTCGCGGGTGCGCGAAGTGGAACTTTCGGGGCTGGCATAATCGCTAGAAGCGTTATCCACTACTACTACTTCAAAGTTGTCGGGAAAATCCTGTACCAGCAAGCTGTCGATCGCCCCACCTAAATAGGCGGCGCGATTGTGGGTGCAAATAATCGCTGATATCTGAGGGTCTGGCATAAATAACAGCTTGGGAAATACTGCGGTTCTCGATCGACTTACTGTGATATTGTCTCAACAATGCTATTATCGCTTAAAAATCATTGGCAATCAAACAAATAACAAATCACAAATAACAAATAACAAATCACAAATCACAAATAACAAATCACAAATCACAAATGACTAAAATAATCTTAGTAACTGGGCCGGCCCGAAGCGGCAAAAGTGAATGGGCCGAAACTCTGGCTGCGGGTTCGGGAAAACAAGTAATCTATGTGGCTACCGGTCGGGTTGATGAAACGGATTTGGAGTGGCTTCGTCGCCTCGAACAGCACCGAAATCGCCGTCGAGTTGATTGGACAACTCTAGAAGTGCCGATCGAATTATCGCCAGTTGTGCGGGCAAGCAAGCCCTCAGATTGCTTGTTGATTGATTCTCTGGGAACTTGGGCGGCGAATCTTTTGGAACAAGAAGCGGCAGTTTGGGCGACTACGCAGCAAGATTTGCTCGCTAGTTTGAAGTCGGCGGCGGCCGATCTAATTTTGGTAGGGGAAGAAACCGGATGGGGAGTAGTACCTGCTTATCCGGCGGGGCGGCTGTTTCGCGATCGCCTCGGCACTCTCGTCCGCCACATCGGGGCGATCGCCGATACCGTTTATCTCGCCACCGCAGGTTACGCCTTGGATCTGAGCGCTTTGGGTACGCCGCTGCCCCCCTTGAAAAATTAACAGCCGGAGTCGCAATTGACAAGGGAGAAAAAATATCGGTTTCCCGATCGACAATTTTAACTGAAAATCAGGTATAATTCTAAATAAGATTGAAAACTAAAGACTCACATAAATTAGTCAAAAAACATACTCCCGAGGGCAAACCGCACAACAATTTGACATGAGTAATAGCCAAATTTTGAAATAATGTAAAAGATAAAATGCCTCTTAAGAAAGAGGGCGAATTTCAAATTGAAAGTCTAAAATCATCAATTAGTTGAAGGGTTGACTAAAAATTATGGCATCAGAAAGTGAAGTGAGAAAATACATTGCTTACTGGTTTCAGTTAGGCAAAAAAGTATTAATTCGCAACGGTTCCGAAGCGCTGCTGCCCCAATCGGTAATTGCGGGCGATCGCTACAGCAGCGAATTTGAAGACTGCTGGCAAAAAATCATTTCCCCCGACAGCGGAGACTGCTACCTGCAAGGCACAAACGAAACAATTGCCCAACTGCTGACACCAGCATGGGAAATCAGTCCCTGCGCGCGCTGCGCTATGCCCGTAGTGTTCCAACAAACCGGAATGCCCCCGGAGTTCTGTCCCTGTAACGACTTACCGAACTGGCCCGATACCGAAATGCCCCAACCCCGATCGCCCGTAAGCAACCAACTGCAACTGTCAGGGATTCGCGATCGACTCAAAAAATCCAGCGGCGAGTAAGTATATAAGAAGGAAGAAGGGTCTTCTTCCTTAAATTGTTACAATATATTTACAATGCTTCACACTAGGTCTGATTTATGAATGTCAAGACAGTATCGCCAGCCTCCCCGCAAACTTATGTAAATTCAGGGACTCAGGCTGTACTCGGCAATCTCCAAGATGCAAATACAATTCCCCTGCAAGCAGTACCAGTATCATTAGAGACAGAGGTCGTAACGGACGATCGGCTCAAATCAGCCAGAGACATAGCTTTCGAGTTAGCCGGAGATGCTGTTCGGTACGATCCCGCGGCGATCGCAGCCCTGTACCGAAATCGCCCCCTGCAAGTCTGGGGAAGGCTTTCGAGCGTTGTTTGGACATTTTTTAGCTTTGCCCTCAGTGTGTGGTTCGACGGCAAAACAGGTCGTACCGCCGCCAACCAAAAGCGTCGCGCCGTCCGACTGCGAGAAATTCTGGCCCAACTCGGCCCAGCTTTCATCAAAATCGGACAAGCACTCTCAACACGGCCTGACTTAGTACCGCCCGCATATTTAGAAGAACTAACAACGCTGCAAGACCAATTGCCAGCGTTTCCCAACGAAGTAGCATATCAATTTATACAGGAAGAATTGGGCGCCCACCCCAAAGAAATCTACGCAGAAATCAGCCCAGATCCGATCGCAGCAGCATCTCTCGGACAAGTCTACAAAGGCAAACTCAAAACCGGGGAAACCGTCGCAATCAAAGTGCAGCGACCGGGTTTAGCCGAGAACATCGGCTTAGATATCTACATCCTGCGGCGCGTTGCAGTTTGGGCACAAAACAACTTCAAAATAATTCGCAGCGACCTCGCAAGTATTATGGACGAGTTGGGCGAGCGCATTTACGAAGAAATGGACTACACCCACGAAGGTCAAAATGCCGAACGGTTTGCCCAACTATACGGCCACATCAAAGACATTTACGTTCCCAGCATCTACTGGGAATATACCCGCCGCCGCGTCTTAACAATGGAGTGGATCACCGGCGTCAAACTGACTAATTTAGAAGCAGTTAAGGCTCAAGGAATCGATGCTCCTTACTTAATTGAAGTGGGGGTGCAGTGTTCTCTCAGACAACTGCTAGAACACGGTTTCTTTCACGCAGACCCGCATCCCGGCAATCTTTTGGCAACTCCTGACGGTCAGTTGGCTTATCTCGATTTCGGGATGATGAGCGAAGTTAAACCTTATCAGCGATACGGCTTGTTGGAAGCTGTAGTGCATTTGGTGAACCGCGACTTTGAAGGTTTAGCAAAAGATTATGTCAAGTTAGAGTTTTTAACGCCCGATACCGATTTGACGCCAATTATTCCGGCCTTAGCTAGCGTATTTAACAATGCTTTGGGTGCTAGCGTTGCCGAACTCAATTTCAAAAGCATTACTGACGAGCTTTCGGCGGTGATGTACGAATATCCTTTCCGAGTTCCAGCTTACTATGCTTTGATTATTCGATCGCTCGTCACCTTAGAAGGGATTGCCATCAACGTTGACCCCGAATTCAAAGTGTTGAGCAAAGCTTATCCTTACGTTGCAAAACGGCTGTTGAGCGACCCCGCACCGGAATTGAGAGCATCCCTGCAAGACTTGCTGTTCAAACAAGGCGAATTCCGCTGGAACCGCTTAGAAAACTTGCTCAAAAATGCCCGCGAGAGCGATGATTACGATGTCAGCAAAATCCTGAACCAAGCATTAGAGTATTTATTTTCCGAAAGAGGAGATTTTATTCGCGATCGTATTGTCCTGGAATTAGTCAAAAGTCTCGACACACTTTCGAGCAACGCCTTTGCTAACGCCAAAGCAGTCGTCGGCGAATGGTTTGGAGTCAAGGCAAATCAACCTGTGGTTTCACAAACAGAAAAAAACAATCTAGAACACATCAAACGGATTTGGGATATTTTGCAATCAACTCCCGGTTTTGACGGGATGAAAGTATTGCAGCTACTTCCGCAGTTGTTGGTGAAACCCGAAGTGCAGAACATGGGGCAGAAAGTAGTCGGCGGTTTAGCTCAAAGAGCAGTTGCTAGGGTTATTCGCGAGTTTTTGCTTTCCCAGGAACCCGCAGCGATTCCCGATAATGGAAGCTATGCTAAAACTTCGCCTCAGTTGTCTTTACCTGCGGGGAAGTAGTTGCAATTGTGATGTTTTTATTCTGTAGGTTGGGTTGAGCGATAGCAAAACCCAACACTCATTAATTGGATGTTGGGTTTCGTTCCTCAACCCAACCTACACTATTACATTAAGCTAATGCTGTAGCTGCTGGTAAAGGTTCAATTTCTTCGGGCTTGGCGTGACGGCGGGGGTCATCAAAACCCCAAGCAAAGAGCCAATCGGGGTCAGCGTTACCGCACCCGATCGAATATATTTGGCTGTGTTTGAAATGCTTGAAAAATTCCTGAGATTTTTCATCGGTCATTAGCGATTCATCTAGTGGCAAGTCGTGAATTAGGGCGTATAAATCAAATTCGTTTCGCTCTGGATTCCATTGATAACGCAATTCAGGAGTGTAACCAAGTTCTAGCAGTTTTGTCAATGCTTCATCAGGGTTTTTATAGCTTTCTGAGTGAACGCGGTTAAGGGAAACAACTACTTGTACGTGGTGGTACTTTGCGGGTGTTAATCGATATTCGGTCATCGGTTTTTCCCAGATTTACAGGGGACTCGAAGAACTACTGAAGCTTGAATCCTTTAGCGGCTAATTGCTGGCGGAGACTCTGAATAATTACGCGATCGAGAGTATTTTCACCACTATTGGTACTAGATTGGCGCTGTTGTTCAATATATGCTGTACGCTTTTGAGATAACTCGCGTATCGTCTTTTTAATCGCTTCTCTTTCGGTTTTCTTTCCAGCTACATATGCTCTTTTTTGTGTTAGCGTCATTCCTCGCATGATTTGTGGTAAATTATCATCTGATATTGCCTCTAGTTTAACTGTTCCGTTTTCGAGAGCATCGATCAAGTCCCAAGAAGCATTATCATAGTATTCAGAAGCTTTGGACGCACGCACTACGCAAAACCGTATTGCTGCCAGCATTACTATCTTCAACTGCTTGACGTTGTTGTCCTACTCTTCCTTCTCTACCGTAGGGAATGTAGGTTTGATTTAGTTTAGTATTCCAAGTAGAAATTTCGTCGTCGTAAGGGGACTTAATTACCACAATTTGTTGGTTTTGATTGATGTTGAAGCTACTGCCTTTTGCTAACTCGGCTCCTGATGCCCAAAGTCTTCGCTCCTGACTTTCGGCTGAACCACAGTAGATTGTATTAACGAGGGTATCTCCTTTGACAGCGAGATTGACAGATTGATTCCAAACTATTGGGCCTTGATCGAAGGGTTCATTACCCGCAATAAAAATCACGCGAAAATCTGCCGGATTTTTACTCCAGTTTAATTCTTGCATTGCTGAACGAATTACCCAGCCAGCATATTCTTGACCGCCGTTGGTTTTGATACTAAATAGCTTTTCGGAAACTAAATCTAATTCAGGCGTAAATCCAGTTAATAATCTGACAAAGCCTTCCGAAGAAGGTAAAGTGTCGTTACCATAATGGTAGAGAGCAACTTCTAACTCTGGCACTTCGCCATCTTTGGTTACTTTAGTTAAAAAATTAACAACTTGCCAAAGTTGAGTACGAGTCTGGTCAATCAATCCATCCATGCTATTACTAGAATCTAAAAGGATGGCTATCTGAATTTTAGCTTTGGCGAAAGCTGCTGTGGGAGAACACAAAATACTTAGAGTTAAAGCTGTAGTGAATAAAATTCGAGTTAGTTTCTGCATGGAATTTCCCCTAAGAAATTATTTTTTACTCAATTATAGTCAGTGATAATAGAGATTTAGTTCCTGGTGTCAAGTAACTTGTAACAAGATTTTACATTTGGGTTCGATTGATTACAGGACTTACCAAGTGCGATCGAAGAAACTGGGTTTTTACCGAATTTGTGGACTGCAACGAAGTATTTTCCTACAAACCCGGTTTCTGGTCATTCATGGGTAACTCAGACCAAAGAAACCGGGTTTTTTACCCAATCTGGGGACTGCATCGAGGTAATTTACGTAAGTTTACAAAATCATGTCACTTTTTCTCACCGACAGGGCGATCGGGTGGTTTATTTTTTGAATTAAAGCAGACAACAAGCTGTTCAGAATGTTCGGAGTTAAACCGCAGATGTTCCGGCTCCGTCGATCGGAAAGAGTGTTATAGTGCAACTGCGGGACAATTATAAGTTATGTGCCATCCCAAAGGTAGAGATTAGTTTCCTAAAGCAATAGGCAAGACATCATCCATGAACAACTACTCAATTATCATGCTTGGACCAAGCGGTTCGGGGAAAACTGTATTTTTGTCGAGTTTGTATAAAAAACTCTCTACACAGAGTGAGTTAGGATTTTTTCTTCAAGTTGATACTGGTGAAAAACGCAAACGACTCAACAATATTTATACTCAAGTCGCTGCTGATGAAAAGTGGCCTGCAGGTACAAGATATAGTGAGGTTTCAGAATGGACATTTACTTGTCGCGTACAAAATCCAAGCGATTTGTCCATCTATGATGCTTGTTGTTTTACCTACCTTGACTATGCAGGGGGTAGAATTAACGAGGAAATGGATGAGGAAGATGAAAATTCGGAGTTTAACGATAATAAGTTTAAAGCGGCAGATGCTTTATTAGGATTACTTGACGGTCAAAAACTTTGCGCCTTGATGGGAAAAGAGAAAATTGGCACGGTTTGGGCAGTCAACGATCTGCGTAATATGATTGATGTAATGCAACCCTCGCCTAAACCCGTTCACTTTGTAATTAGCAAGTGGGATATTGTTGAGCAAAACTACACACTAGAGCAAATTAGGGATCGGTTGCTTGAGATTGATGAATTTAAAAATTTAGTCAAACTCAGAAATCAAGGTGGTTCACCTGTGCGGCTTATTCCAGTTAGCGCAGTCGGTAAAGGATTTGCGATCGCTAAGCCTGATGGGAGTATGGAAAAAACTGGTGAATTTCCTAAACCATTCCAAGTTGAGGTTCCTCTAGCCTGTATTCTGCCTGACATGATTCAGGTAATGATGGAAGAACTGATTAGAAAGCGGAAATCTGAATTAGAAACACCTATCGAGGTCAAGCCAAATATAGGTTTCCTTGACTTAATCGGACAACTGTTTGCTGGTGGACTAAAGATCGTGCAAGAACTTTTGCCACGCAAATATCAGTTTCCAGGCAAGACTCTTGAAACTTTGATTGAATGGGCTGAAACTCCTGCACAACAAAAAATTGCTTTTGCAGCAAGAAGAACCGAGGAATTAAGGCGAGAACAGGCAGAGTCTCTAAAAAAAGTGGCAGACGAAGAAACAGCATTAGCACACGCTATCAACTGTTTTGTTTCAATTCAGAACCAACTGGTTTATCGTTTTCCTGCATCAGAATTAAAAGTAATATGAGTGAGATCCAATCTTGGCGATTTCTAGTCAGTCGCAATCAATTTATAGACTACCGAACTGTGGTAGCCCCTGATTTCATGTGTCAAGCTAACATAGCTAGTCTTTTGGCAAAGGCAGCAGAAGGCGATCGTACAAATGATGATACCATTTACTATCGTGAAATCCACGGCTCAAAAGTTTGTGATTTAACCATTATTTATCGAGTCATTGAAGCTCAAGCTAGAGATATAAATGCTGAAATTGATGGAGTTTTAAAAGATTCCTTTGGCAGGGAAATTTATTTGATAGAAGGTATTGTTTTAAAAGGAATAAAACTTTCTATCTCTATAACATTCGAGACTTTAGAGCTTAATCACCAGCAACTAATCAATGACTATCGCAACTTCTGGGAATGGGTATCTCCTCAACCTTCTATTTTATCAGAGGTGACTATCTTAGAAGGCGAAGGAAATCCACTTAAATACAGACCAGTTCCAGAATATGTAATCAGTTCTTTATCTTCAAAGTCCGAAAAATCAAATATAACTAGCTCTTCAAATCCCGATCAATCATCTTTGAGGAATAAGTTTTATGGTTCTTCCTTACTTACTATGCTAAATCAATAGCTAAATCAGTGAAAATATCTGAACAAATATATAGAAAAGTAAATCAAGTCCTTGTCAGGCTTGACATTTATGCCTGTTTAATTGTTAACTATAAATAGCCACAAGAGTTTTTGAGATCGAATTACAATCATGACCACAAAAAAGGGTACTAAAGTTCTAACAGAACTCCTAAATATAGAAGGAATTAAAGTAGTTCAAATGAGTCAACTACCGGGAATTGGAATAATATTACAGGTAGAGTCAATTCAGAAAGAAAGTCATTGTCATCATTGCGGGACAAAAAGTAATAGATTACATCAAAACCATCGATACGTAGTAAAAGATTTATCGTGGGGAGAACAGCCAGTATTCTTAGAAATAAACAGACGACAGTTTAAATGTAAAAAATGTGGCAAACCATTTAGCGAAAAATTGGACTTTGTAAACAACCGAAGAACTTATACAAAACGACTAGCAGATACAATCATCAAATCAGTTTTATCAAGTGACATTCATAGTGTAGCAAAACAAGGAGTAGTAACAACAGAAGAAATAGAAAGAATCTTGTCAGATGCCTCACAAGAATTATCGTCAAAACCATCAGGATTAAAAAAGCTAGGACTTGATGAAATAGCGTTAATTAAAGGTCAAGGAAATTACTGTGCCGTATTAATAGATTTATCAACATCTAAATTAATTACAATTATTGCCGGAAGAACGCAAGCGGAAATCGAGCCAGTCCTTAATTCATGGGGTTCAGAGGTCTTAGAACAAATAGAAGAAGTAAGTATAGATTTGTGGACAGGTTATAAAACCCTAGTAAAAAAATTGATGCCAAATGCTCAAGTAGTAGCGGACAGATTTCATGTAATGGTACAAGTCAACAAGGAGTTAGATACACAAAGAAAGCGCGAAAAAAGGCAAGTAATAGATTTAACTAAAACATCAAAATCGTCCAA
>NZ_JAUBRJ010000162.1:0-2143 GCF_036701805.1 Microcoleus sp. N3A4 | reverse complement strand
AAGCTATGTTTAGCCCGAACAAGATTGACAAAACTTATATTGCCGAGGCGATCTCAAATTCACTCATCTTTCTAAATGCTGTTTTCTGACTTTTTCAGCAAGCCCTATTTAGCCGCCATTAAAGGCAATCACGGCAACTGTTTGAAGGCTATTAAAGCCCAATTTAAATCCGAATCCCATTGCCATAGCGTTGAAACAGCCCATGGTCGAGTGGAACGACGGAGTGTTAGTCTGTGGCAGACATTAGCTGATTAGACCTCTTGCAAAAGTCATTTTGAAAGGTTAAGTTCATAGTTATAGATGCCTGCAATCAGGTTGAAGCGTAAACCAAATCTACGTCGGCGATTTCGGTAACGTTCCGACAAAATCCGAAAAATTTTCAGCATCCTATTAACGTGTTCAATAATAATTCGTTGGCTTGCCAGAGTACGGTTTTCCTGCCGTTGAACCTGAGATAAATTAGAGCTTTTGGGCTTTTTAGTAGGGATCTCACTATTGGCATGAAGTTTGGCAATTCCTTGATAACCCTTATAACCTAAAAGCTTAATTGTAGTGGCTAGCCTGACTTTACTGCTCTTGAATAGTCACAAGGAATGCCTTCTGCCTTTACCACGAAGCTCTGCAGATAATTGCTCCCGTCTTTTGATTGACTACTAATTGTGACTTCAGTATATGATACTTCTTTTTGCCGTTCAACACTTGTCGTTGTTTTTTTTTGGACGCTCGACTGGGCTTTCGGTCACATCGACCACAACTACTTCTAAAACTGAGTCCGGTTGCAGCAGTGCTTTCTTTCCGGGTAAGCTAAACCGACCTGAACGAATTAATGTGTCCTTGCCCGTGTCTGACGATCCGGAACGCAGTGGATTCATTGATGTTCCAGCTTTGAGCAATGTGAAAGTAGGTACGGTACTCTCGCCAATATTGTAATGCCAGCAGTACCTGATCTTCTAAGCTCAGTTTAGGCGGGCGACCGGGTTTGCGTTTCTGAAGTTGCTGTTGTTTTAGAACTGACACCATTTCATCAAAAGTTGTAGACCCAACGCCACAGAATCGCTTGAAGGCTTCTGGCTTTAAACTTTGCACTTGTTCGTAAGTCATCAGTTTTTCCTCTCAATCACCTTAATATTGCCCTTATTGGGGACTTTTGCAAGAGGTTTATTTACCCGGCATGGCCGACTGGGAAGGATTAACGACGATTATTCGCGTCACCAGTTATCGGCATTTGCTCAAAGGACAGCATCTGATCGTTAAAAAAAAGCAGACCCGCTATTACATCAGTTCCTTGAACGAAACCGTCGAACAATTTGCTCAACGCATTCGCAATTACTGGCACGTTGAAAATAAGGTTCATTCTGTGCGGGATGTCACACAAGGCGAGGATGCTTCCCGGATTCGCGTCCAGCCACTGCCTAACCTGTTTGCCCTCGCCCGTAATTTGGCCCTCAATCTCTATCGCGAGCAGGGGGAAACTAATATGGCTCAAGCTCAACGTCAGGCAGGATTTGGCCTTGAATTCCTCAAAACCCTATTCAGAATGAAATAGCCCTGGCAGTTAGATTTCCCACTCCAGCCTGAAGACTTGGGTATAAAATTGGATTTTGTGCAGTCCAATCTCCTGATTGTCTGGTAATCGGCACAACAATCACAAGCTCAAAACGGATCGTACCTGGGTTGCTTGGCCTCCTGTTTGTGTAAAAGCGGTTTTAACCGCCGAGTGATAAAGGGGATAATTAACTACACAGAATTAGACGATATCCTTACGCTTCTGAACCACTAAAGTGAGACCCAACAAAGCCAAAATTTGCAAGCAAAGAATAGCCCAATACTGCCTAACATTAACCTTGAACATTGAGCCGTATTTATTATAAAAGTTCTCTAAGAGAGCTTCTCCGCCTTTAATCGTTCCCTCGTATTTCCCTTTCCACTCGCTGTAGTCTGTTTGCCAAGAGTCAATCTCCGCTTTGTAGCTATCAACTTTTTTCTGATAAGTACCGAACTCAGCGGGATTGTCCGGCGCTTTCCCAGGATCTTGTGGCTTCGCGGGTTCCGTTTGGTCTATTACAGCCCACATTCCGCACCCCAACTGGCACATACGCGGATTGAGGGAATAATAGTGAGTAAAAACACCCAAAAATCTCTG